>CP099822.1:87500-177818 GCA_029851105.1 Candidatus Shikimatogenerans bostrichidophilus | reverse complement strand
ATGTTTAAAAAAGAAATAAATAAAATTACTATTACTTTATCTTCACCTAAATCTATATTAAAAGAATCTTTTGGTGAAGTATTAAATTCTGAAACTATAAACTATAGAACTAAAAAACCAGAAAAAGATGGATTATTTTGTGAAAAAATTTTTGGTCCTATAAAAGATTATGAATGTACATGTGGTAAATATAAAAATATTAGATATAAAGGTATTTTTTGTGATAAATGTGGTATTGAAATAACTAAAAAAAGTGTAAGAAGAAAAAGAATAGGTCATATTAAATTATGTGTACCAATAGTACATATTTGGGCTTTTAGATGTTTGCCTAATAAAATTTCTTATTTAATAGGTAAATCTTCTAATAATATAGAAAATATAATTTATTATGATAAATATATTATATTACAAATTGGTAAAATTAAAAATAAAAAAATAAATAATAAAAAATTTAAAAAATATGATTTAATAAATGAAGAAGAATATTTAAAAATAAAAAAATATAATAATAAAAAAAAATATAAAAATAAAGATAAATTTATAGCTAAAACTGGTGGTGAAGCTATATATAAAATATTAAAAAATATTAATATTAATAAATTATATATAAAATTAAAAAAAAAATATTATAAAGAAAAATCTATCCAAAAAAAAAATGAAATTTTAAAAAGATTATATGTAATAGAATTATTTAAAAAAGGTCAAAAAAAAAATAAATTAATATATATGTTGATTAAAATTTTACCTGTTATTCCACCTGATTTAAGACCTTTAGTATTATTAGAAGGTGGTAAATATGCTAGTTCAGATTTAAATGATTTTTATAGAAAAATTATTATTAGAAATAATAGATTAAAAAAATTAATTAATATTAAAGCTCCTAATGTAATTTTAAAAAATGAAAAACGTATGTTACAAGAATCTATAGATTCATTATTAGATAATTCTAGAAAAATTTTGTCTGTAAAATCTGATTCAAATAGAATTTTAAAATCACTTTCTGATATTTTAAAAGGTAAACAAGGTAGATTTAGACAAAATTTATTAGGTAAAAGAGTAGATTATTCAGCTAGATCAGTAATAGTAGTAGAACCTAAATTAAAATTACATGAATGTGGATTACCTAAGGAAATAGCTTTAGAATTATATAAACCTTTTATAATAAATAAATTAATTAATAGAGGTATAATAAAAACAATAAAAGAATCAAAAATAATAATTAAAAAAAAAAAAAAAATTGTTTTTAATATTTTAAAAAATTTAATTAAAGGTCATCCAATTCTATTAAATAGAGCACCTACATTACATAGATTAAGTATACAATCTTTTTATCCTATTTTAACAAATAGTAAATCTATTAAATTACATCCTTTAGTATGTTCAGCTTTTAATGCTGATTTTGATGGTGATCAAATGGCTATTCATTTACCATTATCTATAGAATCTATATTAGAAGCTCAATTATTAATGTTATCTACTCAAAATATTTTAAATATTTCTAATGGTACTCCTATTATTATACCTTCTCAAGATATTATATTAGGATTATATTATTTAACAAAAAAAAATAAAAAAAAAAATAAAAATATAAAAATATTTTCTTCTTTTAATGAAGTTAATTTAGCTTTAAAGCTAAATAAAATTAAATTACATAAAGAAATTTATTTTTTAAATTTTAAAAAAAAAATTAAAACTACTGTAGGTAGAGTATTATTTAATAATATAATTCCTAATAAAAAAAAAATAGGATTTATTAATAAAATAATAAATAATAAATCTATTAAACCTATTATTAGTAAAATTTTACATTATACAGATATATTAACAACATCTAATTTTTTAGATTCTTTAAAAGAATTAGGTTTTTATTATTGTTTTAAAGGTGGATTATCTTTTAATATAAAAGATATAATAACACCAAAATATAAAAAAATTATTTTAAATAAAACTATAAAAAAAAAAAAAAAAATTTTAAAATATTATAATATGGGATTAATTACTAATAATGAGAGATATAATAAAATAATTGATGAATGGAGTAAAACTACATCTAAAATAACACAAATTGTAATAAAAAAAATTAAAAAAAAAAAAAATGGATTTAATTCTATTTATATGATATTAGATTCAGGTGCTAGAAGTTCTAAAGAACAAATAAGACAATTATCAGGTATGAGAGGATTAATGGCTAAACCACAAAAATCTAAAAAAATTAATTTAAATACAGAAATAATTGAAAATCCTATAACATCTAATTTTTTAGAAGGATTATCTACATTAGAATATTTTATTTCTACACATGGTTCTAGAAAAGGATTAGCTGATACAGCTTTAAAAACAGCTGATGCAGGATATTTAACTAGAAGATTAGTTGATGCTGTTCAAGATGTTATTATTAAAGAAAAAGACTGTAAAACATTAAATGGTATAAAAATTAAAATTAATAATAAAAATTTATATAGTGATATATTAGGTAGAATAATTTTATTTGATGTTTTTTTAAAAAATATTATTTTAATTAAAAAAAATAAAATTATAGATGAAAAATTAATTAAAAAAATTAAAAAATATAAAATATCATATATTATTATACGTTCACCATTAACATGTGAAACTAAAAATGGTATATGTTCAAAATGTTATGGTACAAATTTATCTAATGGTAATATAATAAGAATAGGAGAAGCAGTAGGTATAATAGCTGCTCAATCTATAGGTGAACCAGGGACTCAATTAACATTAAGAACATTTCATGTAGGTGGGTCTGCTAGTAATATATCAGAAGAAACAGAATTTATATCTAAATATAAAGGAATAATAATATTATTGTATTTAAAGTATATAAAAATTAAAAATAAATATATAGTAATATCTAGATATACTGAAATTAAAATTTTAGATATTAATAAAAAAAAAAAATTATATTATAATAATATACCTTATGGTAGTATTTTATATTTTAAAAATAATGATATTATTAATATAGGAGATAAAATATATGAATGGGATCCATATAATTCAATATTAATATCAGAATATAATGGTATAGTAAAATATAGTAATATAAAAAAAAATATTACATATAAATTATATATAGATGAAAATACTGGGTTAAATGAAAAAATAATAATAGAAAATAAAAGTAAAAATATTATACCTAGTTTAAAAATTTTAAATAAAAAAGGGGATATTTTAAAAAATTATAATTTACCAATAGGTGCATATTTAAATGTAAAAGATAAAGAAAAAATTAAAAAAGGTAAAATATTAATAAAAATACCAAGAAAATATTCAAAATCAAAAGATATAACTGGAGGTTTACCTAGATTATCTGAATTATTTGAAGCTAGAAATGTATCTAATTCAGCTATTTTATCTGAAATAGATGGTATAGTAAGTTATGGTAAAAGAAAAAAAAAAGATAGTATTGAAATTATAATAACATCAACTAATAATAATAAAATTAAAAGAAAATATATTATTAAAACTTCTAAACAAATTTTAGTACAAGAAAATGATTTTATAAAATATGGTAGTAAATTATCTGATGGTGTTATTAATTTAAAAGATATTTTATATATAAAAGGTATTAGAAATATACAAAAATATTTAATTAAAAAAATTCAAGAAGTATATAAATCTCAAGGTGTACAAATTAATAATAAACATTTTGAAATTATTATTAGTAAAATGATTAAAAAAGTAAAAATATTAAATAGTGGTGATACTAAATTTATAAAAGGTAATATAGTAGATAAAGAAGATTTTTTAAATGAAAATAAAAAAATAAAAAATATGGTAATTATAATTAATAATAATAAAATGATAAAAAAAAAATTATTTAAAATTAAAAATGAATTTTTTAAAATAATAAAAAAAAAAAAATTATATAGTAGAAAAACATTACCAGCTATAGCTATACCAATATTACAAGGTATAACTAAATCTGCTTTAAATAATAAATCTTTTATATCTTCAGCTTCTTTTCAAGAAACTACTAAAGTGTTAAGTGAATCAGCTATTAGTGCTAAAACTGATTATTTACAAGGGTTAAAAGAAAATGTTATTATAGGTAAAAAAATACCTGCTGGTACAGGTTTTAATAAATATAATAAAATTAAAGTTAAATATAAAAAAAAATAATATATATTATATTTAAGTGAAAATTAAAATAAATAAAAAAAATTTTTTTTTTATAAAAACAATTATTAAAATTATTAAAATAATAAAAGGATTAAATATTAAAATAATATATATAAATAAAAAAAATATTAATAATTTATTTAATTATTTTATAATATGTGAAGGTAAATCTTATTTACATGTTAAATCAATTTATTCTAAAATAGAAATATATTTATTTAAATTTTTAAATATAAGACCATATAATATAGAAGGTATTAAAAATAATGAATGGATATTAATAGATTATAATTTTATTATTATTAATATTTTTTTAAAAAAAATAAGATATTATTATAATATAGATAATTTTTTAAAAAAATTACCTAAATTATGTTTAAATTGTTTTTTTAAAAAAAAATAAAAAAAATATGTATTTATACTCAACAATAATTATTTTAATAATATTTTTTATTAAAAATTTTTTATATAAACCAAAATGTATTAATTTAAATAATTTTTTTGTTAATTTTTTATTAAAAAAAAAAGTTGAAAAATTAATATTTAAAAATAAAAAATTTTTATATATAAAATTATATAATAAATTTTTAAAAAAAAATATATTTTTTTTTTTAAATAAAAATTATCAATTTTTTTCTCATATAGGTAATATTAAATTATTATTAAAAAAAATATTTTTTTTAAAAAAAAAATATAATTTTAATTTTAAAATAGAATTTAATAATAATTATGAATTTAATTTTTATGAATTTTTTATAAAAAATTTTTTTCTTATATTATTATTTATAATAATAATATTATTATTAATAAAAATTAAAAATTTCTTTTATTATATAATAAAAGAAGAAAAATCAAACTTTTTCAGTTATAATAAAAGTAATGTAAAATTATTTAATAAAAAAGATAATTTTAAAATAAAATTTAAAGATATAGCTGGATTACATTATGTTAAAATAGAATTAAAAGAAATAGTAAATTTTTTAAAAAATAATAAAAAATATATTAAATTAGGTGCTAAAATACCTAAAGGAATATTATTAATAGGTCCACCAGGAACTGGTAAAACTATGTTAGCAAGAGCAGTAGCTGGAGAAGCTAATGTACCATTTTTTTATTTATCAGGTTCAGATTTTGTAGAAGTATTTGTAGGAGTAGGATCATCTAGAGTTAGAAAATTATTTGAAATGGCTAAAAAAAAATCACCTTCTATTATTTTTATAGATGAAATTGACGCTATAGGAAAATCAAGAAGTAAACATCATTATTCTAATGATGAAAGAGAAAGTACATTAAATCAATTATTAACAGAAATGGATGGATTTAATAATAAAACTAATGTAATAGTTATAGGTGCTACTAATAGAGTTGAAATTTTAGATAAAGCTTTATTAAGACCAGGTAGATTTGATAGAAAAATTAATATTTTTTTACCTAATAAATTTGAAAGAAAAGAAATTTTTAAAAAATATATTAAAAAATTAAAAGTATCTAAAAAATTAGATTTAAATTTTTTAGTTAAACAAACACCAGGAATTAGTGGTGCAGAAATATCAAATATATGTAATGAAGCTGCTTTAATAGCAGTAATGAAAAAAAAAAAAAAAATATATAATAAATATTTTATTAATGCTATAGATAAAATTTATTTAGGGTTAAAAATTAAACATAGTAATAATCTTTTAAATAAAGAAGATAAAAAAAGAATAGCTTATCATGAATCAGGTCATGCTTTAGTTAATTATATAATAAATAAAAAAATTAAATCATTAGTTAAAATTACTATTATACCTAGAGGTAATTCATTAGGTTCTACTTTTTTTTTACCAGAAGATAACCAAACAGTTTTATTTGATCAATTAAAAAATGAAATATGTATTTTATTAGGTGGAAAAGCTTCAGAAAATATAATATTTAAAAATAATTCTACAGGATCTTTAAAAGATTTAGAAATTAGTACAAAAAAAGTATTTAAAATGATAATGTATTATGGATTTAGTAAAACATTAAAAAATATTTCATATTTTAATTTTAATTTAAATAATTTTAATAATAATTATAATTATAATTATAATTTATATAGTGAAAAAACAGCTTCTAAAATAGATAAAGAAATCTATAATATTATTAATTATGAATATAAAAGAGCTAAAAAAATTTTATATAAAAATATTAAATTATTACATATAATAAGTAAAAATTTATTAAATAAAAAAACTTTATTTAAAAGTGATATTATTAAAATAATTAAAAATTATAAAAAATGTTAAATATTTTAANAAAAAAAAAAAAAAAAAAATATAATAAAAAAAAATATATACCATGTATTTTATATAATAAAAATTATAATTTACCTTGTAATATTTCATTATTAGAAATTAAAAAAATTCTTCTTAAAAAAGAATATATAATAAATCTTATTTATAAAAAAAAAAAAATTATTTCTTTAATAAAAGATATACAATATAATGTATTTAGGAATAAAATTTTACATATAGATTTTTATAAAATAGAAAATGAAAATGTAGATTTTATTACTTTTATTAATATTAAATTAAAAGGTAATTCTATTGGAGTATTAAAAGGAGCAATATGTAATATGCCTTTAAAAAAAATTAAAATAAAAACTACATTAAAAAATTACTCTAAATATTTAGAAATAGATATATCTAAATTAGATATAGGTGATAAAATATGTATAAAAGATATTTTATATTTAAAAAAAAATATAAAAATTTTACATCCTTATGATCAAGTTATATTATCTATTAAAATGATAAAAATTAAAAAAGAAAAAGAAGAAAAAGAAAAAGTTAAAAATAAAGAGAAAGATAAAGATAAAAAAAAAAATAAAAAATAAAATTATTTTATTTTTTTATATAATTTATAATCACTAACAGTTAAAATTTTTCTTTTTTTTAATCTTCTTCTATATAATATTTTTTTACCATTTTTATTTTTATTTTTTTTCATAAAACCAAATTTTCTTAATCTTTTAATTTTAGAAGGATTATAAGTTCTTTTCATAATTAAATTTTAATTAAATTTATATATTTAATATAATAAAATATGTTAATAAATATATCAAAAATTAAAAAAGGTATATGTTTTAAAATGAATAATAAATATTATAAAATAATAGATTTTTTACATATTAAACCAGGTAAAGGTAATGCTTTTGTTAGAACGAAAATTAAAAATTTACAAAATAATAATATTATTATTAATAATTTTTCTTCAGGTTCTAAAATTAATAAAATTGAAATAAAATCTAAATATTATATTTTTTTATATAAAAAAGAAAAAAAATTTTATTTTATAAATAAAAATAATTATAATCAAATTTTCTTATCTAAAAATTTTATAGGTAAAAGTAATATAAAATTTTTAAAAGAGAATGATAATGTAATTATAAATTTTTTTAAAAAAAAAAATATACCATTATCATTAAAAATTAAAAAATATGTTTATTTAAAAGTTAAAAAAATTATAAAAAATAAAGCTTTTTTAGAAAATGATATTAGTATATATACTCCTTCTTTTATAAAAGAAGGAGATATTATTAAAATAAATACAAAAACTAAAAAATATATAGAAAGATTAAAATAATAATAGATGAATGATTATATAAATAATATTTAAATATAAAAAAATATTTTTTTTTTTAAAAAAAAATAAAATAATAATATTAAAATTAAAAAAATTATTTTTTTTTAATTTTAATATTATTATAATTTCTAATATAAAAAATTTTAGATTTTTTTATTTTATTTTTTTTATTAATAATTATTTTATTTATATATGGACTATATAAAAAAAAAGTTATTTCATAACCTATATTATTAATAATATTTCTTATTATAAAAGTTTTATTAAATTTATTATTTCCTTTTTTACTTATTACAATACCTGTTAATAATTGTTTTTTTTTTTTATTTTTAATATTAGTATAATAATATACAGTGATATTATCACCTACATTAAAATTTTTATTAATATTTTTTTTAAAAAAAAATTTTTTTTCTAAAATATCAATAATTTCTTTTTGATTTTTATTTTTCATTTTTTATTTTTTTAATTATTTCTACGTCTGCTATTTTATCTTTTTTGTTAATATTTATTAATTTAACTCCTTGAGAATTTCTACTAGTTATTCTAATAGAAGATATTGGAATTCTAATATTTAACCCTGATTTTTTAATTATTATTAAATCATCATTTTTTTTAACTTTTTTGATATATATTAATTTACCAGTTTTTTTTGTTATATTAATAGTTTTTATTCCTATACATCTTCTATTAGTAATTTTATAATTATCTAATTTAGAACATTTACCATATCCTTTTTTAGAAATTACTAATATATATATATTTTTCTTTTTATAATTTTTAATATTAACCATTCCTATTACTTTATCATTTTTATTTTTTATTTTTATAGTTTTTACTCCTATAGAATTTCTATTTGTTAATTTTATTTTATTTTCATGAAATCTAATAGATTTACCATTATTAGTAGCTAATAATATCTGATTATTACCATTAGTTAATTTAGCTTCTAATAAAGAATCATTTTTTTTAATTTTAATAGCATTAATACCTTTTTTTCTAATTTTAGAATATTTTTTTAATATAGTTTTTTTAATAATACCTTTTTTAGTAATTATTATTACATAATGATTATTAATATATTTTTTATCTTTTAAATTTTTTATTAATAAATATGATTTTATTTTATCATTCTTGGTTTTTTTAATTAAATTTTGTATTATTATACCTTTAAATTTTTTATCTCCTTGTGGTATATCTAATATTTTTAAAAAAAAAATTTTACCTTTTTTAGTTAAAAATAATATATAATTATTATTATTAACCATTATTATATTAATAATAAAATCTTTTTTATTTATTTTCATTCCTATATTACCCTTACCTCCTCTTTTTTGTATTTTATATTTTTTTAATAAAGTTTTTTTAATATATCCATTATTAGAAATTGTTAATAAATATTTTTTTTTTTTTTTTTTATATTTATATAAAATAAAATTTTTTTTATTATTATTATAATCTATTAATGTTCTTCTTTTATCACCATATTTTTTTTTAATTTCTTTTAATTCTTTTTTTATAAGCTTCATTCTAATTTTTTTAGAATTAATAATTATTTTATTATATTTTATTTTTTTTTTTAATTCTTTATTTTTTTTATGATAGTTACTAACTTCTTTATTGGTTAATTTATATAATTTAATATTTAAAATAAATTTAGTTTGTTTTTTAGATAATTTAAATTTTTTTTTTATATAATTAAATGATTCTTTATAAGAATAAAATTTATTAAAAAAAAATAATAATTCATTTATTTTATTAGATATTTTTAAAAAACCCTTTAATAAATGTCTTTTTTTTTTAAAAGTTAATAAAAAATATTTAGCTTTTTTTATTAAAATATTATTTCTATGTTTTAAAAAAAAATATATTAATTTTTTTAATCCTAATCTTTTAGGTTTACCATTAACTAAAACTATATTATTAATATAATAACTAATTTGTAAATCAGTAAATTTTAATAATTTATTTATTACTTTTTCAGGTATACTATTATTTTTTAATATTAATAATATTCTTATATTTTTTTTATTAGATTCATCTTTTATATTTAAAATATCATTTATTTTATTTTCTTTAATTAAATAAATTATTTTTTTAATTAATTCTCCCTTAATTACTTGATATGGTATTTCTTTTATAATAATATATTTTTTATTTTTATTTTTTTTTATATAAAATTTAGACCTTATTATTATTTTACCTTTTCCTTTTTTAAAGGCTTTTTTAACTCCTTTATAATGATAAATAATACCACCAGTAGGAAAATCAGGTGCTTTTATATATTTTATTAAATTATTAATTTTTATATTTGGATTATCAATATATTTACAAATACTATTAATAGTATCATTAATATTATGAGGAGGCATATTAGTAGCCATACCTACAGCTATACCATATACTCCATTTATTAATAAATTAGGTATTTTAGTAGGTAAAATTAATGGTTCTTTTAAAGAATCATCAAAATTTAATTTCATATCTACAGTATTTTTATCTATATCTAATAACATTTCTTCTGTTATTTTTTCTAATCTAATTTCAGTATATCTCATAGCAGCCGGAGGATCATTATCTATAGAACCAAAATTACCTTGACCATCTATTAATTTATATCTTAAATTCCAATATTGAGCCATTCTTATAATACTATCATAAACTGATTTATCGCCATGTGGATGATATTTACCTAAAACTTCACCTACTATACGAGCTGATTTTTTATATTTTTTATTATTATTTAATTTTAATTTATACATAGCATATAATATTCTTCTATGTACAGGTTTTAATCCATCTCTAACATCAGGTAAAGCTCTATATATAATAACAGACATAGCATAATCAATATAAGATAATTTTATTTCATTATTAATATTAATATTATTATATTTTATAATCATATTTTAAAAAAAAAATTATTCATTTTTTTTATACTTTTATATATTAATTTTTTATTTACTTTTTTATTAAAATCACATTTACCTATTTTTCTTAATAAAGAAAAATATATATTTTTATTAAAATTTTTTTTATCTTTTTTAATTATTTTATATAAATAATTAAAATTTTTTTTTTTAATTATTTTTTTAATTTTAAAATATTTTGTAATTATATTACAAATTTCTATATATTCTTTTTTTTTTAAATTGTTAATTTTTTTAGATATCCATGATTCACATATAATACCTAATGAAATAGCTTTACCATGCGAAATTTTTTTTTTTTTATATAAATAAAAACTTTCTATAGCATGACCTATTGTATGACCAAAATTTAATATTTTTCTTATTCCTAATAATTCTTTAGGATCTTTATCAACTATTTTTTTTTTAATTAAAATAGCTTTATAAATAATATTATCCCAAAATATTTTATTAAAATTTAAAAAATTTTTTTTTTTTAAAAAATTCCAATATTTTTTATCATATATTAGTCCATATTTCAATAATTCTCCTAATCCAGAAAAAATTTCATATTTAGGTAAAGTTTTAATAAAATTAGTATTTATTAAAGTCATAATAGGATTATTAATTAATCCTATTTCATTTTTATAGTTATTAAAATTTATACCATTTTTACCCCCTATAGAAGCATCAACCATACTTAATAATGTAGTAGGTATATTAATAAAATTTAATCCTCTTTTAAAAATAGAACCTATAAAACCACCTAAATCAGTTATAACTCCACCTCCAAAATTTATTAAAATACTATTTTTATCTACATTTAATTTATTAAAAATTTTAAATATTTTAATACAAATAAATATATTTTTTTTATTTTCACCAGAATTAATTCTAATAATTTTAGATTTTTTAATTAATTTTACTTTTTTTAAAAGAAATTTTAAACAATATTTTTTTATATTATTATCTAATAATATTACTATATTAGTAATATTTTTTTTTTTTTTAAAAAAATTATATAATTTTATAAAATCTTTATCAAAAAAAATATAATCTAAATTATTATATTTTAACATATATAATTATTTTAATTTATTATTAAAATAATAAATTATCTTATTATTTAATAATTCATTTATTGATATTAAAGTAGATTTAGGTAATTTTTCAAAGTATTTTGATATTTCTATTTTTTCTTTATTTAAAAAAAATTTTTCTAATTTAGAATTTAAATTATTAAATTTATTAATTTTTTTATTAAAATTTTTTTTTAAAAAATATTCTATTTGATATGATCTTTTAGCTAAAATATTAATTAATATAAATATATTATTTTTATTAATTTTTTCTATTTTATTTATATCTAATAAACATAATTTTTTTTTATTAATTTTTAATTTCATAATTTTTTAAATATTAATATAATTATAAATTTTTTTTAATTTTTTATAATATACAATATTATTTATATCATTACATGGTAATTTAACATAATAATTACAAATATTATTAATATTTAATAAATACTTTATACCTGATATATAATTAATTTTTTTATATAAAATATTAATTAATTTTAAAAAAAAAAAATATTTATTATCATATAATATAATTTTATTATTATTAATTTTTTTAATAATATTTTTATTTATAAATTTAAATAAAATATTAAATAAAGGTGAAATAATACCATTTATATTAAAAAAAATTTTTTTAAAAAAATTTATATCATTATAAATTATAATTTTAATATTATTAATTAATTCGTAATTTTTAAAAAAAAAATTACATTTATTAATTATTCCTATAAAATTTTTATTTTTTTCTTTAATTTTTAAAAAAACATTTTCATTTATATTAATATTTTTATTTATAGTAATAAAAAATTTTAAATATTTTTTTTCTTTAAATATTTTATTAAAAAAATTAATTATTTCTTTATAATATATTTTATTTAAATTAGGATAATCTATTATTATAAAATTAATATTTTTATATATATTTTGATTTATAATATTTATAATATCATATTTATTAAATAAATTATTTATTTTTAATAAAATATTAATATCTTTTTTAATTGTATTATTAATACAATTTATAATATCTATTTTTTCATTATTTGATAATAAATTATATTCCGAACAATTGCTAAATAAAATAATATTTTTAATATTTTTAATATTAGATAAATAAATAATAAATTTTTCTAAAGAAAAAAAATCAATATTATTTTTATTATCAAAAGGCGTTATAATAGGTATAAAATGTTTAATTTTCATAAAAAATTAGTTATTTTTTTAAAATTAATTATATTATAATTAATTAAAATAAATAAATTTAAAAATGTATTATAATTTTATAAAAAAATTTTTAAAAAAATTAAAAATAGAAGAAATAATAGGAGAATATGTTTTAATAAGTAAATATGGTAATAACTATAGAGGATTTAGTCCTTTTAATAAAAATGAAAAAAATCCTTCTTTTATGGTATCACCTAAAAAAAAAATTTGGAAAGATTTTAGTTCAGGTAAGGGGGGTAATGTTATTACTTTTTTAAAAGAATATATGAATTTAAATTATTATGATTCTATTAAAATTTTATTAAAAAAATATTATAAAGGTAATATTAATTTTTTTTTTTNAAAAAAAAAAAAGATAATGTATTTTTTTTAAAAAAAATACAAAATTATGCTAGTAATTTTTTTATAAAAGAATTAAATAAAAATAAAAATATTTTAATTTTTTTAAAAAAAAAAGGGTTTAATAAAAAAATTATAAAAAAATTCTTAATAGGGTATTCATCATCTACTTATAATAATAATAAATTATTTAATTTTTTTTTAAAAAAAAAATTTTTTAAAATTGATAAAAAATTAATTTTAAATTCAGGTTTATTTATTAAAAAAAAAAATAAAATATTAGATTTTTTTAGAAATAGAATAATTTTCCCTATAAAAGATTTATATGGTAAAATAATAGGTTTTGGTGGTAGAACTATTAATTTAAATTATTTATATAATAAATATATAAATACTACTAATAATTTAATATATAATAAAAGTAAAATTTTATATGGTCTTTATGAATCTAAAGAATATATTATAAAATTAAATTTTTGTTATATTGTAGAAGGATATACTGATTTAATATTATTACATCAATATAATATTAAAAATGTATTATCAATGTCTGGCACTTCTATTAGTAAATATCAAATTAAAATTATAAAAAATTATACTAAAAATATCATATTTTTATATGATGGTGATAAAGCAGGTATTGAAGCATCAATTAAAAATATTAATATTTTTTTAAATTTTAATTTTAATATTAGATTTTATTTATTTAAAAATAATCAAGATCCTAATTCTTTTTTATTAAAAAATGGTAATAAAATTAAAAATATTAATAATTTTTTTAAAAAAAAAAGTATTAATTTTATAGATTTAAAAATAAAAATTTATAAAAAAAATTTTAATGATCAATTTAAAAAATATCTTTTAATAAAAGATATTATTATAAATATATATAATATATCAAATAAAATAATTAGAATAATATATTCTCAATATTTATCTAAAAAATTTAAAATAAAGATTAAATATATATATAAAGAAATTAATAAATTAAAAAAAAAAGAAAATAAAAATAAAAAATTAATTATTAATATTAATAATATTAATAATAATAATAAAATATATTTATATCAATATAAAAATAATTATAATTATGATAATAATAATTTTATTAATAAAAAAATAAATTTATATGATCCAATAAAAAATATTGAAAAAATTTTAATAAAAAAAATAAATAGTTTAAAAAAATTTGTTAATAAATTTTTATTGTTAAAATTTAAAAAAAAAAAAATTTTTATAGATATAAATAAAATTATTAATAAAATACTAATAAATATTAAAAAATATGATATTATTTTAGAAAAAAAAAATAAAAAATTAATTAATTTTTTAAAAGAAAAAATTAAAAATTTTAATAAAAAAAATATAAAAAAAAATATTATTATAAATATTAATAATAAAAATAAAATATCTAATAAAATTATAACTTCGTATTTTAAAAACATTATTTTAAAATATAAATATTTCTTATTATATAATAATATAAAAAAATATACAAAATTAATAAAACAAAAAGATACAAAAAATAAAAAAAAAATTTTAATGAAAATATTTTTTTTAATTAAAAAAAAAAAAAAAATAGAAAAATTAATTTATGATTTATAATTTAATTTAAAAAAAAGTATATCTCCATCTTTTACTATATATTTTTTATTTTTTAATAACATATATTTTTTATAATTTTTTATATTATTTAATTTTATTATATTATTATAGTTAATAACTTCTACTTTTATTAAATTTTTACTAAAAGTAGAATGTATTTTTTTAGAGGCTTTATATGCATAAGTATTTTTTTTTATTTTCCAAGAACTAATTTTTTTATTTTTTTTATCAATAGTAAAAAAAGTTTTTAATTTTAATTTTAAATAAATATTATTTATAATTTTATTTATTTTTTTTTTATTAAAAAAAATATTTTTTATATTTAAAAAATATAATTTTTCTTTTTTTTTATAAAAATATTCTTTTACAAATAATAATTCATCTTTTTGTACATTATTATCTGTATTACATATATATATTATTGGTTTAATACATAAAAAATTTAATTTATATTTTTTAATTATTAATTTATTATCATTATATATTTTTTTTATATCATAAATATTTTTTTTTTTAAAAAAAAATAATATTTTATTTAAAAAATTTTTATTTTTTTTTTTTATATTTTTTTTTATTAAATTAATATCTTTCATTATTAATTCATTTAATATTATTTTTCTTTCATATATAGGATCTATTATATTTTTATTAATATTAATTATTTTTTTAGAATAAAAAAATCTCAATATATTTATTAATACTTTTGTATTATAAATATAAGATAAAAAAATATTACCTAATCCTTTCCCTTTATAAGAATTTTTAATTATACCAGCTATATCTATTAATTTAATAGTATTAAATTTATAATTTTTAAAATTAAATTTTTTACATAAATAAATTACTCTTTTATCATATACATTTATAATAGATTTATTAGGATTAATAGTAGAAAAAGGATAATTTTTTACTAAAACATTAGTATTAGATAATAAATTAAAAAAAGTTGATTTACCTACATTAGGTAATCCTATTATTCCACATTCCATTTTTTTATATATTTTATTATTTTTTTAATTTTATTAAATTTTTTTTCTTTTTTAGAAAATAAATTTTTTATTTTTATTATTTTTTTTTTAATTTCTTTATTACCAATAATTATTAAAAAATTAATATTTTTTTTTAATGCATATTTAATTTGTTTTTTAATTTTTACTTTATATGGATATATTTCTGTAATTATATTTTTTTTTCTTAAAATATCAGCATATTTATGTATTAAGAAATAATTTTTTATACCAAAATTTAAAAAAATACATTTTTTTTTTTTTTTAATTTTTAATTTTATATTATTATTTTTAATTATATTATATATTCTATATAATCCTAAAGATATACCAATACCTTTTATTTTTTTATTTTTAATTTTAAATAAATTATCATATCTACCACCTCCTCCTAAAGATAATTTTTCTTTTTTATTTTTAATTTCAAAAATAGTTTTAGTATAATAATTTAATCCTCTAGATAAAAATAAATTAAATTTTATTTTTATTTTTTTATTTTTTAAAATTAAAAATAATTTAATTAAATAATTAATACCATAAAATCCATATTTTTTATTTTTTTTAAATTTTTTTTTTAAATATATTAAATAATTAATATTATTTAATTTTTTATTAAATAATTTTATTATTTTATTTGTAATTTTTTTACTTATCTTTTTACTTATTATATTAATAACATTTATTATTCCTTTTTTATCAATTTTATCTATTTTAGAAATAAAATAATTCCATTTTTTTTTAGGTATGTTTAAATATTCACATAATCCATATATAATATCTTTATGATTTAAAATAAAAAAAATTGATAATTTTAATTTTTTAAAAATATTATTACATATTAATATAATTTCTATTTCTTCTAGATTAGATTTAAAATCTACAATATCTATATCACATTGATAAAATTCTCTATATCTATTTTTTTGAGGTTTTTCTCCTCTCCAAACTTTTTGTATTTGATATCTTTTAAATGGAAAAGTTAATTTATTATTATAATTTAATAAAAATCTTATTAAAGAAATAGTTAAATCAAAAATTAAAAATTTTTTTTTTTTTTTTTTATTATATAAAAAATATAATAAATTATTATTAATATTTTTTTTTATATATTTAATTATATTAATATTTTCAATTAATGGAGTCTCTATTTTAGAATATCCATATAATTCAAAATTTTTTTTTATAATATTTTTTATATTACAAATAATATTTATTTTATTATTAAATAAATCTAATGTACCTTTAATATTTTTTATTATCATATTTTATTAATTTAAAAAAAATTAAATATAATATATATTATTAAATTAAAAAAAATGAAATTAATTACTTTAATTAAAGAAGGTGATAATATAGATAAAATATTAAAAATATATAAAAAAAAAATAAATAAATTACAAGTTATTAAAATATTAAAAAATAAATTATTTTATATTAAACCATCTAAAAAAAAAAGAATTAAATTTTTAAAAAAAAAATATTTAATTAAAAAAAAATATGAATATAAAAGAAGAAAAAAATAAAAAATTTATTATTATTGATTTTTGGGCAAAATGGTGTACACCATGTTTATATATGAAACCTATTATTAATAAAATAAAAAAAAAATATAAAAATAAAATATTAATAAAAAAAATTAATATAGAAGAATATAAAAATAAATTTTTATATAAAAAATATAATATACAAAGTATACCTACTTTAGTATTTTTAAAAAATAATAAAGAAAAATATAGATATATAGGTATTATATCAGAATATAATTTAAATAAAAAATGTAAAAAATTAATTAAATAAATTATTTTTTTTTAAATATTTTATTAATATTATTTTTAATTTTTTTTACTAAAATATTATCAATTAAAATTTTACCTGTATAATCATCATATAAAATTTTTTCTTTTTTACATAAAAAAATATATTTTTGAATTGGTATTTTTAAGTATGTAATACTTAAAGTACTATCTTTATAAATTGATATTATACCTATATTATCTTTAGAATTATTTTTAATAATTTTATATTTTTTATATATTTTAAATTTTTTAATTTTATTAATTATTTTTGTTAAAAAATTTTTTATTAATATTTTATTTTTTTTTATTTTTTTAATTTTATTATTTTTTTTTTTTAAAAAAAAATTTAAAATTTTTTTATAAATTAAAAATTTATTATTTATTATTATTTTTTTTTTATTTATATTTTTAATATTTAATTTTAATTTTATAATTTTTTTATTATATATTTTTATTTTTAAATATTTATATTTTATTTCTTTTTTTATTAAATATAAATCTATATTTTTATTAATTTTAATTATTTTTTTATTTAATTTTTTTATAAAATATTTTAATAAATTAATTTTTTCATATAAATTATTTATTTTTTTTTTATAATTATTTATAATATTTATAATTATATTTTTTTTTTTTTTTTTTTTTNNNTNTNTTTTNTTNNTTNNTTTTTNTTTTTTNNGTATTATTAAATTTAATTTATTATTTATTTTTTTTAATTTATTTTCTAATATATGTATACTATATATTAAAATTAATTTTTCTTTTACATTTTTCATTTTTTAAAAAAAATTAAACGGTTTGGACGGGATTTGAACCCGTAACCTCGTGCGTGACAGGCACGTATTCTAACCACTTGAACTACCAAACCAATAAAAAAATTATTATTAATATAATAATAAATATAAATATAAATTAATATTTATATATAAATAAATATATATAATATATAAATAAAAATGAAATTTTTATTAAGTTGGATAAATGATTTTATAAATTTTAATTTTAAAAAAAAAAAAATTATAAAAATATTATATAATATAGGCTTAGAAATTTTATCTTTTAAAAAAGTTTATCCTATTAAATATAAATATAAAAAAAATATTTTTTTATGTAAAATAATTTTTATTAAAAAAAAAAAAAAAAATTTTTATTTTAAAATAAAAAAAAAAAAAAAATATTTTTTTATTAAAAATAAAATATTTATTAAAAAAAATACAAAAATTTTAATAGAAAAAAAAAAAATAGTTTGTATAGATTATGAATATGATTATATAATAGATATAGCATTTACTCATAATTTAAGTTATTTATCTAATTATTTTAATTTAACTAATGAAATATATTCTTATTTAAAATATAAAAATATTAAATTATATAAAAAAATAAAAAATAAAAAAATAAAAATTAAAAAAAAAAAAATTAAAATTAATATTAAAAGTAAAAACGTTTTATTTTTTAATACTTTTTTAATTAAAAATTTTAATATAAAAAAAACTAATTTTTTAATTCAAAAAAGAATAATATTATCAGATTTAAAAATTAATAAAAATATTATTATTAATATAATTAATCTATTTATAAAAGAATTTGGATTAAATATAGAAATATTAAATTATGATAATATTATAAATAATAATTTATTATTAATTGAAAATAAAAAAAATATTATATTTTATCCTTATAAAGGTAATAATATATATTTAAAAAAAAAAAATAAAGACATTGTATTATTTAATAATAAAAAACCTATATTTTTATCTGGTATTATAAATAGTAAAGAAACTATTATTAGTAATAATACTAAAAATATATTATTTTCTTTTACTTTTTATAAAAAAAAAAAAATAAGAATAACATCTAAAAAATATAATTTAAATAGTAAATTATCTATTAATTATAATAATATAATTTATATTTATAATAAAAAAATTTATATTAAAAGATTATTAAATTATTTTAATAAGAAATTAAAATTATATGAATTATTTTTTTACAAAAAAAAATATATTATAAAAAATTTAAAAATTAAATATAATTATATATTTAAAATAATAGGATTAAAAATAAATAAAAATAAAATATTAAAAATATTAATTTGTTTAAATTATAAAATAATTAAAATTAATAAATTATTTTTAATAGTTAAAAAAAAATTTATTAATAATAAATTAAAAATAATAAATGATATAATAAGATTTTTAAATATTAATAATATTAATAATATTAATAATAATTTATTATTTAAAGATAATAATATATTAAATAATAAATTTATTATAATAGAAAAAATTAAAAATCTAATAATAGATTATTTAATTAATAATGGATTTTATGAAGTTATAAATAGTCCTTTTCTAAAGGATAAATTCTTTTATATTAAAAAAAAAAATATAATTATAAAAAATAATAATGAATTTATTTTTTTAAGAAATTATTTATTTTTAAAAATGATAAATAATATTATTTATAATAAAAATAGAAATAATAATAATATAAAAATTTTTGAAGAAGGTAATATTTATTATTTTAATAAAAAAAAAATAAAAGAAAAAAAAAATATAGAAATAGTTTTTTTTAAAAATGATAAAAAAATAAAAAAAAATTTATTTTTTTTATATAAAATATTATTTTTAATTTTAAAAAAATTAAATATTAAAATTAATAAAAAAAAAATTTTATATAAAGATAAATTATTTAAAGTAAAAATAATTTTTAAATATAAAAATAATATAATATTAACTTTAGGAATTTTTAAAAAAAAAATTTTAAATGAAAAATTTAATTTTAATTATTATATATATATAGCAATTTTAAATATAAAAAATATTTTTAAAATTTTAAATAAAAAAAAAATAAAATATAAAAAATATAATAAATATCAATTAATTATTAAAGATTTAACATTTATAGTTAAAAAAAATATTTATTTTAATGAATTTTATAAAATAGCTAAAAAAAAATTAAAAAAAAAATTAAAAAAATTATATTTATTTGATATATATACTAAAAATATACCTAAAAATAAAAAATCGTATTCTTTACGTTTTATTTTTAATAATAAATATAAATTTAAAAAAAAAAAAATTAATAATATTTTAAAAAAAATAATTAAAATTTTTAAAAAAAAATTAAATGCTAAATTAAAAAAAATATAATTTTTAATTATATTATATATAATTAATTTAAACTTTAAAAAAAATAATTAATTTTAAAAAAAAAATTCCTAATGCTATTGAATTAGAAGAAATAGTTTTAGGTTCTATAATAGTAAATAAAAAAAATTTAGAAAAAATTATTAATTTATTAGATGAAAAAATTTTTTTTAAAAAAAGTAATATTATTATATATAAATATATTTATAAAATATATAATGAATGTAAAAAAGTAGATTTATTTACTTTAATTAATTTTTTAAAAAGAGATGAAAAATTAGAAGAAATAGGTGGAGAATATTATTTATCATATTTGATTCAAAAAATATCTTCAATTTTTAATTTAAAAAAATATATTAATATTTTAATTAAAAAATATATTTTAAGAGAACTTATAAGAATATCATTAAAAATCATTAAAAATTCATATAAAAATAATGCTAATGTTTTAGATATTTTAGATTATATACAATTAAAAATTTTAAATTTAACTAAAAAATATGTAAAAACTACTAGCATTAAAAATATAAAAAAATTAATATCAAAAACTTTAAAAAAGTTAGAAAAAAATTTTTTAAATAAAAAATTATTATATATACCTACAGGATTTAAATTATTAGATAATATTATTTTAGGATTACAAAAATCTGATTTAATAATAATAGCTTCTAGACCAGGTATGGGAAAAACTTCTTTTTCTTTATCATTAGCTTTTAATATTTTAAAAAAAAAAATTCCAGTAGGTTTTTTTTCATTAGAAATGTCATATTTCCAAATTATGACTAGATTAATATCTTTTTTTGTTAAAATTCCATATGATAAATTAAAAATGTTTGATTTTAAAAAAAAAGAATTTAAAATATTTAAAAAAAAAATTAAAAAAATAAAAAAATATCCATTTTTATTAGATGATTCTTCTTCTTTATCTATTTTAGAATTTAAACAAAAATGTAAAAAATTAATATATGAACATAATGTTAAAATTATAATCGTAGATTATTTACAATTAATAAATGTTAAAAAATCTAATATTAGAATTAGTAATAGAGAACAAGAAATAGCAGCAATATCTAGAAATATGAAATATATAGCTAAAGAATTTAAAATTACTATTATAGCTATTTCTCAATTATCTAGAGCAGTGGAATTAAGAGGTGGTTATAAAAAACCTTTATTATCAGATTTAAGAGAATCAGGTTCTATAGAACAAGATGCTGATATAGTTTTATTCTTATATAGACCTGAATATTATGGATTTAAATATTGGGATAATGATAAAAAAAATATATGTACTGGAGAAGCTGAAATAATAATAGCTAAACATAGAAATGGTAAATTAGGTAATATAAGATTAAAATTTATAAATGAAACAGCTATGTTTGAAGATATATAAATTATATTAATATTAATATTAATATATATTTTTAATTTTTTTTATTATTTCTTTTATATTAAAAGGTATACCTTGTATTTTATTAAAAGAATAAATTTTTTTTTCAAAAAAATTACAATAACTTTTAATAATATAAATTAATTGTTTATTATTTAATTCTAAAAAAATTATTTTATTAAAATTTTTAATAATTTTATTAATTATTTTATAATTTAATGGATATATGCATTCTAAATGTAAAAAACCTATTTTATATTTTTTTTTTATTAATATTAAAACTGATTCTTTTATTATTTCATAAGTAGATCCCCAACTAATTATTAATATTTTACCTTTTTTTAATCCTTTTTTTATATAAAATTTATTTCTATATTTTTTAATTATTGAATTTATTTTTTTTTGTCTTATTTTAACCATTTTTTCATGATTAATATTATTACATGAAATATTTTCATTTGAAAAATTTTTTTCTAATCCACCTATACAATATTCATAATTTTTTTTTTTAAAATATTTATAATTATATCCAGGATAATACCATGGTTTAGTATAATATTTATTTCTTTTAAATAAATCTTTTTTTTTTTTTATTAAATTAATATTTTTTTTTAAAAAATTTTTTTTTTTATATTTTTTATATTTTAAAATATTCCATAAATCTAAATTATTAGATATATAAATATCACTTAATATTATAATAGGGGTCATAAATTCTAAAGCTATTTTAATAGCATAAAAAGAAATTTTAAAACTACTTTTAATAGAACTAATAGAAAAAACAGGAATAGGAGATTCACCATGTCTACCATATATTGATTGCATTAAATCTGATTGTTCTAATTTAGTAGGTAATCCTGTAGATGGCCCCCCTCTTTGAACATTTATAATTATTAATGGTAATTCTAACATTACAGCTAATCCTAAAGATTCTTGTATTAAAGACATACCTGGACCAGATGTAGCTGTTATTCCTATTATTCCAGTAAATGAAGCACCTATAGCTGAACAAATAGAACTAATTTCATCTTCAGATTTTAACATTTTTATATTACATATATTTTTATATTTATTAAAATATTTATATATATTAGTAGCAGGGGTTATTGGATAACTAGAATAATAAATATTAATATTATTTTTAATTGAACTACTTATTAATCCTAAAACTATACCATAATTACCATTTATTAATTTATATATATTTTTTTTTTTTTTTTTTTTAAAAAATATTTTATATTTATATTTAATATTTTTTTTAGCATAATTTATACCTTCTTTTAAAATAAAATTATTTATTAATAATAATTTTTTATTTTTAATTTTTTTTTTAAAAAATTCTAATGAATATTTTTTAGAAAAATTTATTATATATAATAATATTCCTAATAAAAATGAATTTTTTAAAAAATTTATATAAGATAATTTTTTAATATTATTTTTAATTAAAAAATTAAAATTAATATAATTTAAACTATTTAAAATAAATATTTTATATTTATTTTTAATAATTAAAAATAATTTTTTTTTTTTAAAAATTTTTAAATTTTTTTCATTTAAATCTATTATTATTAAACTATTATTTTTAATTTTTTTTAAATTTTTTTTTAAAGATAAATAATTAGTAACTATTAAAATAGTAGATAATTTTTCATAACTTATTATTTTTTTATCAGAAAATCTAATTATATAATTAGATATATCTGAAAATTTTTTTTTAGGAGAAAAAATTTCTGATGGTATTTCACTAAAAGTTTTTATAAAAAATTTTTTTTTATATAATATATAAGAAAAATGATATCCCATAAATTGAATACCTTCACCTGAAAAACCAGAAAAAATTATAGAAATATCATTTTTTTTATTCATTTTTTTTATTATTAAATTATTATTAATATAATATTTTTTTTTTTAAAAAAATGAATTTTAAAATTTTATATAAAGATAAAAATTCAAATGCTAGAATAGGATATTTTTTAACAGATCATGGTAAAGTTAATACACCTATATTTATGCCAATAGCTACTAAAGGTTATATTAAATCTATAACTAAAGAAAATTTAAATATTCTTAATCCTGATATTATATTAAGTAATACTTTTCATTTAAATATTGAACCAGGTATAAAAGTAATATATAAAGCGGGTGGATTACATTCATTTATGAAATGGAATAAACCAATAATAACTGATAGTGGAGGTTTTCAAGTTTATTCTTTATCTAAAGAAAAATTAATTAATAAAAATGGTTGTTATATAAAAAGTTATAAAAATGGTAATTTTTATTTTTTTACTCCTAAAAAATCTATTAAGATACAAAAATATATAGGGTCTGATATAATAACATCTTTTGATGAATGTATAAAATATAATGTTAATAAAAATTATGTTAAATTAGCAACTGATAGAACTTATAATTGGTTAATAGAATGTATAAATTATTTTAAAAAAAAGAAAAAAATTTATAATCATAAACAATATTTATTTGGTATTATTCAAGGTGGATTATATAAAGATATTAGAATAAAATATACTATTAAAACTTCTAAATTAGAATTAGATGGTTTTGCTATAGGAGGTTTACAAGTAGGAGAAACTAAAAATAAAATGTTTAAAATTATAAAATATGTTATTAATGAATTACCTAATAATAAACCTAGATATTTAATGGGAGTAGGTATGCCTTGGGATATATTAAATTCTATTTCTCTAGGTATAGATATGTTTGATTGTGTTATACCTACAAGAAATGGTAGAAATGGTATGATTTTTACTTGGGATGGTATAATAAATATAAAAAATAAAAAATGGAAATATAATTATTCTGATATTAATATATATAATAATAATAATATTAAAAAAAAAAATATTAGTAAATCTTATTTAAGACATTTATTTAAAAGTAAAGATATTTCAGCTAAAACAATAGCTACTATTAATAATATATATTTTTATATATCTTTAATTAAAGAAGCTAAATTTCATATTAAAAATAATACATTTAATAAATGGAAAAATAAAATAATACCTATTATTAAAAAAAAATTATAATATTATTTATTTTTTTTTATATATAAAAATAATTAAAATTTTTAATTTTTTTATTAAAATATTTTTTATTTATATTTAATAATATTTTTTTAAAAATAAAAAAATTTATTTTTTTTCTATAAAAAAATATAATTTTTTTTTTAATTTTTAAATTAGTTTTTATTTTAAATAATTTTTTAGATATTTTAGCTAAATATTTATATTTTAAAATTTTTTTTTTATATTTTTCTTCTTTAGAAGAAGAAAAAATATTTTCAATATTATTATATTTTTTTAATAAAATATTAGCTGTTTTAAATCCTACATTAGGTATACCAGGTATATTATCTGATTTATCACCCACTAAACTAATTATATCTATATATTGTTTAATATTTTTTATATTATATTTATTTAAAATAAAATTAATATCTATACATTTTTTTTTTTTTATATTTAAAATAAATGTTTTATTAGATATTAATTGATAAAAATCTTTATCTTCAGTAATTATATAATTAATAAATCCTCTTTTTTCATTTTTTTTTATAATAGTACCTATTACATCATCAGCTTCATAATTTTTTATATAAAAAAAAGGTATATTTAATAATTTTAAAATTTTTTTAAATTTAGGTATAAAATATATAATTTGTTTAGGTATTTTTTTCCTATTTATTTTATAATTAATAAAATAAATTTTTTTATAATTATATTTTAATTTAGTATCAAAAATTACTACTATATAAGTAGGTTTTTTTTCTTTTAAAAAATTAAATATAAAATTTAAAAATCCTATTAATATACAATTTTTTTTATAAAATTTTTTATAATAAAAAAAATATTTATATATATATATATATATATCTATAATAAAAAATCTTTTATCATTTAATAATTTTATATTATTATTCATATTTTTTTAAAACCTCGTAGTTTAAAAGGAAAAATATCTGATTACGAATCAGAAGATTAAAGGTTCAAATCCTTTCGAGGTTATAATTTATAATTAAAAAAAGTTGTTTAATTTAAAAATTAAACAACTTTTTTTTTAATTTTTAATTTTTAAAAAAAAAATTATTTTACTTCTTCATAATCTACATCTTTTGTTTTTTTTTCTTTTTCTTTATTTTTTTTTTTATTATTATTATTACTATTATCAGTTTTAATATTTTCTTCTTTAGGTTGAGTTTGATATAAATCTTTATATATTACACTCCATAATTCATTTAATTCTTTTGTATATATATCTATATCTTTAAAATTTTTAGATGTATAAGAAGATTTTAATTTTATTAAAATATTTTCTAATTTTTTAATATTATCTTTAGATATTTTTTCTTTATTTTCTTTTATTTGTTTTTCTGTTTGAAATATTAAAGAATCAGTAATATTTAATTTTTCTATTTGTTCTTTTTTTTCTTTATCTTTTTCATAATTTTTTTTTGCTTCTTCTTTCATTTTTTCTATATCATTTTTACTTAATCCTGAAGAAGCTTCTATTTTAATAGATTGTTTTTTACCAGTACCTTTATCTTTTGCTGATACATTTAAAATACCATTTACATCTATATCAAAAATAACTTCTATTTGAGGTACTCCTCTAGGTGCTAAAGGTATATCTATTAAATCAAATCTACCTATTTCTTTATTATCATTAAATAATGGTCTTTCACCTTGACCTACTCTAATAGTAACAGTAGATTGATTATCTGTAGCAGTTGAAAATACTTCAGATTTTTTAGTTGGTATAGTAGTATTAGCTTCTATTAATTTAGTAAATACTCCTCCTAATGTTTCTATACCTAATGATAAAGGTGTAACATCTAATAATAATACATCTTTAACATCACCTGTTAATACACCACCTTGTATAGCTGCTCCTATTGCTACTACTTCATCTGGATTAACATTTTTAGAAGGTTTTTTTTTAAAAAATTTTTCTACTTCTTCTTGTATTTTTGGTATTCTAGTAGAACCACCTACTAATATTATTTCATCTATATCATTAACATTTAATTTAGCATCTTTTAAAGCTTTTTTACAAGGTTTTAATGTACTTTTTATTAAATTATAAGATAATTTTTCAAAACTAGATCTAGTAATTTTTTTTATTAAATGTTTAGGACCACTATTAGTTACTGTAATATAAGGTAAATTAATTTCAGTTTCTATATTATGTGATAATTCAATTTTAGCTTTTTCAGCAGCTTCTTTTAATCTTTGATGAGAAATTGGATCATTTTTTAAATTTATATTTTCTTTTTTTAAAAAATAATCTGCTAACCAATTTATTAATATTTGATCAAAATCATCACCTCCTAAATGTGTATCACCATTAGTAGATAATACTTCAAATACACCATCACCTAATTCTAAAATAGAAACATCAAATGTACCACCACCTAAATCATAAACTACTATTTTTTTATTATTATTACTTTTATCTAATCCATAAGCTAAAGCAGCAGAAGTAGGTTCATTTATAATTCTTTCTACTTTTAATCCTGCTATTTCACCAGCTTCTTTAGTAGCTTGTCTTTGAGAATCATTAAAATAAGCAGGTACTGTTATAACTGCTTTATTTATTTTTTGACCTAAATATTCTTCAGCATCTTTTTTTAATTTTTGTAAAATAATTGAAGAAATTTCTTGAGGTGTATATAATTTATCTTCTATTTTTACACAAGGTGTATCATTTTTACCTTTTTCAATAATATATGGGAAATTTTTTATTTCTTTTATTATTTCATCATATTTTCTACCTATAAATCTTTTAATAGAATAAATAGTGTTTTTAGGATTTGTAACAGATTGTCTTTTAGCAAAATCACCAACTTTTTTATCATTTTTAATAAAAGCAACTATTGAAGGTGTAGTTCTTTTACCTTCTGAATTAGGTATTACAACAGGATTTTGTCCTTCCATAACAGCTACACAAGAATTTGTAGTACCTAAATCAATACCTATTATTTTATTATTCATATTTATATTTATTTATTATATTTATATATAACATTTTTTATATTATATAAAAAATATTTTTCATAAAAAAATTAAAATGAAATATTTAAGTTTAAAAACAAAATTTTTTTTTAAAAAAAAAAAAAAAAAAATTTTATTAGATGCTAGTAATCAAATTTTAGGAAGATTTTGTTCTAAAATTATTAAAATTTTAATAGGTAAAATTTATTATAATTATACTCCTAATTATAGTTTTGTTAATAAAATAATTATTATAAATGTAGATAAAATTATAATAAATAAAAAAAAAATAAAAAAAAAAAAATATTATAAATATACAGGTTATATAGGTAATAAAAAAGAATATAAAATGGATTTTTTATATAAAAAGAAACCATGTTTTTTAGTAAAAAAAACTATAGAAAGAATGTTACCTAAAAATTTAATTGGTAAATTTGTTAAAAAAAATATTTTTATATTTAAAAAAAATCATAATTATTTAAATAATAATAATAATATTAAATATATAGATATTAATAGTATATAATTATAATAATGAAAATATTAAATAATAAAAACTATTATTATAGTATAGGTAAAAGAAAAACTTCTATAGCATTAGTTTATTTTTTTAAAAATAAAAAAAAAAAAATTATTAATATAAATAATAAAAAAAAAGAATTATATTTTAAAAATAATATTTTTTTAATTAAAAAAGCTTTTTATCCATTTAAAATTATTAAAAATATAAAAAATAATTTTTTTATAAAAATAAAAGTAAAAGGTGGTGGTAATAATAGTCAATCTGAAGCTATTTCATTAGCTATTTCTAAAATATTATGTTTAATAAATAATAAATATAAAAAAAAATTAAAAATAAAAAATTTATTAACTAGAGATTCTAGAATAGTAGAAAGAAAAAAATTTGGTAGAAAAAAATCTCGTAAAAAATTTCAATTTTCAAAACGTTAATTATATGTTAAATTTAAATATTGATAAAAATATTTTATTAAAATTAATAAAAACAAATATTTTATTAGGACATAAATCATCTAATAGAAATCCTAAAATGTCTAAATTTATTTTATTAAAATCTAATAATATAGATATATTAAATCCTTTAAAAGTTATTAAATATAAAAAAAGAGCAGAATTAGCATTAAAAGAATGTTCATATAGAGGAGGATTAATTTTATTTGTATGTACTAAAAAACAAAATAAAAAAATTATAGAAAAATATGCTAAAAAAGTTAATATGCCTTTTATAAATTATAAATGGCCAGCTGGATTATTAACTAATATGAAAGTTACTAAATTATCAATTAAAAAGAAAAAAAAAATTGAAAATAAAAAAAAATATATATATAAATATTTATCAAAAAAAGAAAAATTAATAATAGAAAGAAAATATAAAAAAATTGATAAAAAATTTGGTACTATTACTAAATTAAATAGATTACCATTATTTTTAATCATAATAGATGTTAAAAAAGAATATATAGCAGTTAAAGAAGCTAAAAAAAAATTTATTTATATAGTAGGTATAACTGATACTGATTCTTCTCCTGAAAATATAGATTATCCAATACCAGCTAATGATGATTCTTATAAATCTATTAAATATATTTTAAAAGGTTTAATAAAATCTATAAAAAATGGTATAAAACAAAGAAAAAAAATAAATGATAAATAAATATGAAATTAAAAAAATTATTAATTTAAGAAAAAAAACTAATTTTAGTATTACTTTATGTAAAAAAGCTTTAGAAAAAAATAATTTAGATATAGAAAAATCTATTAAATATTTAAGAAAATTAAAAATTAATAATAATAAAAAAATTATTAATAATAATGGTATTATTTATTCTAGTATAAATAAAAAAAAAAATATAGGGGTAATATTAAAAATTAATTTAATATCTGATTTTGTTATTAATAATAATTTATTTAAAAAATTTGTTAAAAATATTATATATATAATATTTAAAAAAAAAATAAAAAATAAAAAAGAATTATTAAATAATAAAATTATAAATAATAAATTATTAGATTTAAATATAATGTTTAAAGAAAAAATAGTAATATCTAATTTTTTTTTATTAAAATCTAATTATGTTAATATTTATAATCATTATAATTATAAATTATCATCAATAGTAGGATTTAAATTAAAAAATAATAAAATTAAAAAAAATAAGAAAAAAAATAAAATATTAAAATTAATAACTAAAAATATAGCTATTAATATTTTAGTTAAAAAATTAAAAAAAAAAAAAATTAATAAATATTTTTTAAATAAAAAAAAATTATTAGAATTAAATTTTTTAAAAAGAATAAAATTAAATTATAATGAATATATTAATTTTTTTAAAAAAAATATTTATATTAAAAATTTTAAATTTTTTATTTTAAATTAAAAAAATAATTATATTATATATATTAATAATAATATATTATATACTTTTTTTAATATTTTATGGTATCTTAGCTCAGTAGGTAGAGCAACGGACTGAAAATCCGTGTGTCCCCGGTTCAATTCCGGGAGATACCATTTTTATTAAATTTTTATTTTTTAAATTTTAAAAAATGATTAAAAAAAAAAAAATAGATTTAATTATTAATCATGCTAAAATATATGGTTTTATATTTAAATCAAGTGAAATTTATAATGGTATAAAATCTATATATGATTATGGACCACAAGGTATTGAAATGAAAAATAATATTAAAAATTTTTGGTGGGAATATATGGTAAAATATAGGACTAATATAGTAGGAATAGATACTTCTATATTAATGAATAATAAAGTATGGTTAGCTTCTGGTCATATTAATAATTTTAATGAATTATTTATTTTAAATAAAAAAAATAATAAAATATATTTTATTGAAGATTTATTTAAAAAAATAATTTTTTTTTTTAAAAAAAAAAAAAAAATAATTAAAATTTTTTATAATTTTTTAAATAAAAATAAAATTAATAAATTAAATATTTTTTTAAAAAAAATTATTTTTAAATTAAAATTAAAAAAAAAAATAATATGGGATAATATAAATAATTTTAATTTAATGTTTAAAACTAAATTAAATTTATTAAAAAAAAAAAATGAAAAAGATAAATATATTTTTTTAAGACCTGAAACTGCTCAAGGTATATTTATAAATATAAAAAATGTTAAAAATTCTAATAATTTAAAAATACCATTTGGTATAGCTCAAATAGGTAAATCATTTAGAAATGAAATAATATCAAAACAATTTATATTTAGAACTAAAGAATTTGAACAAATGGAAATGCAATTTTTTATATATCCTGGAGAAGAAAAAAAATGGTATAAATATTGGATAAATACTAGATTAAAATGGCATTTATTTTTAAATTTAGGTAAAAAAAAATATAAATTAAAAAAACATAAAAAATTATCTCATTATTCTAAATTTGCTACTGATATAGAATTTAAATTTATTAATTCTTTTAAAGAATTAGAAGGTATACATTTTAGAAAAAATTATGATTTAAAAAAACATTCTATTTTTTCTAAAAAAAATTTTTATTTTTATGATAATAAAAAAAAAAAAAAATATATACCTTATGTAATAGAAACTTCATTAGGATTAGATAGAATTTTTTATTCTATTTTTTGTTCTTCATTTAAAAATGAAATAATAAATAATAAAAAAAGAACTTATTTAAAATTACCTTTTTTTATTTCTCCTTTTAAAATAGCAATATTACCTATTGTTAAAAACAATAATAAAATAATAAATATATCTAAAAAAATATTTAATTATTTAAAATTTAAATATTCAGTAATTTATGATGAAAATTATTCTATTGGTAAAAGATATAAAAAACAAGATTCTATAGGTACTCCTTTTTGTATTACAATAGATAAAAAAACTATTATAGATAATACTGTAACTATAAGATTTAGAGATAAAATGAATCAAAAAAGATATAATATAAAAAAATTAAAAAAATTTTTTAAAAAAAAATTAGATATAACATTTTTTTTTAAAAAAATATTTTAATTTTTTTTTTAAAAAAAAATGAAAGCAATTATAAAATTTGGTAAACATCAATATTTAGTTTATCCTAATAAATTTATTTATTTAAATAAATTAAAAATAAAAAAAAATAAAAAAAATAAAACTATTTTTTTTAAAAAAAATATTTTATTATTAATAGATAATAATAAAAATATTATAATTGGTAATCCAATAATTAAAAATTATTTAATAAAAGCTAAAATAATAAAAAATATTAAAAATAAAAAAATTATAATTTTTAAAAAAAAAAAAAGAAAAGGATATAAAAAAAAAATAGGATATAGACAAAAATTAACTAAATTAAAAATAATAAATATAAAAAAAAAATAAATGGCACATAAAAAAGGGGTAGGTAGTACTAAAAATGGTAGAGATTCTAAAGGTAAAAGACTAGGAATTAAAAAATTTGGTGGTATGTATGTAAAACCTGGTAATATAATTCTTAAACAAAGAGGTAATAAATATTATTCTGGATTAAATACTTATATTAGTAAAGATTTTACTATACATTCAAAAATATATGGTATTATTAAATATTATAAAAAAAAAAAGAAAACTTATGTTAGTATAATACCTAAATAAAATTAATGATTAATAATAAATATATGGTAGGTATTAAAAGTACTGGTAATCCTCATATAGGTAATATATATAGTGTTATTATACCTACTATATTATATATTAAAAATAATATAAATAAAAAAAAAAAATTTTTTATTTTTTTAGCTGATTTACATTCAATAATTAATTATAACAATAAATTAATTTTTAAAAAAAATATTTATAAAATAGCTTCTACATGGTTATCATTTTTAAATATTAAAAAATATAAAAATATTTTTTTTTATAGACAATCAGATATAAAAGAAATAAATGAATTATTTTGGATTTTAAGTTGTTTTTATCCTATTAATAGAGTAAAATTATTTCATTTTTTAAAAAAAAAAAAAATTAATAATTTAAATTTAGGATTAATTAATTATCCAATATTAATGGCTTCTGATATATTATTATTTAATATAAATAAAGTAATAATAGGTAAGGATCAAAAACAACATATAGAAATAACTAGAAAAATAGCTAATATTTTAAATTTAAAATTTAAAAAAAAAATTTTTTCTTTACCTAAAGAAAAAATTTTTTTAAAAAAAATTATTATTGGTATAGATGGTAAAAAAATGAGTAAATCTAAAAATAATATTATTAATATTTTAGATAATAAATATATTTTAGAAAAACAAATAATGAATATAAAAACAATTAATAAACCTTTAAAATTAATAACATATAAAGAAATTAAAAAAACTATTTTATATAAAATATATAAAATAATTACTTTATTTAAAAAAGAAGAATTTATTAATTTAAAACAAAAAATAAAAAATAAAAAAATAGGATTTTATAATATAAAAAAAAATTTATATAATTTTATATTAAATTTTTATTCTAAAGAAAGAAAAAAATATATTTTTTATTTAAATAATAAAAAAATTATTAATAATTTTTTATATAAAAATTATAAAATAATTAAAAAAAATGTTAAAAAAAAAATTTTAAATATAAAAAAAATTATAGGATTAAAAATATAAATTACCTAATAATTTTTTTTTATTATTATTACTTAATATTTCTAATATTTTTTTAAATAAATTTTTTTTAAATTTTTTAATTATTTTATAATTTATTTTATTATTATTATTTATTTTTAAATATTTTATATTTATTTTTTTATAAGGTAAATATAAACATGTATATATATATTTCATTTTTTTTTTAAAAAAAATTAAAATATATATTAATAATTGTATTATATTTATATATTTTTTTTTTTTAAATATAATATTTATATTATTTTTATAATTTAAAATATTATTATTTTTAATACTTGTTTTATAATCTATTATTTTATATTTTTTATTAAAAAAATCTATTCTATCTATTTTACCTTTTATTATTATTTTTTTTTTTTTATATTTTATTTTTTTTTTATATTTTTTTTCTAAAAAAATAATTTTAATATTATTACCTTTTAATAATAATTTTTTATCGCAAGAAATAAAATTATTAATATATTTTTTTAATATATTATATTTAAATAAATATTTTTTATTAATTTTAAAATCTATTTTTTTATAAAAAATAAAAAAAATTTTTTTTAATTTTTTATTAATATTATTTTTAATTTTATTTATTATTTTAATATTTAAATATTTATTAATATATTTTTTATATAGTAAATATAATACTTTATGTATTATTATACCATTTATTATTTTTAAATTTTTTTTTTCTATATTAAAATTTAAAATATATTTAAAATAAAAATTTATAGGATTAAAAATATAACTTCTTAAAAAAGAAAAAGAAACTCCAGACTTTTTAAAAATATTTATTTTTTTTTTAAAATTTAAAATATTTTTTTTATATATTTTTAATTTTATATTATTTATATAATTAAAATTTTTTTTTTTATTTTTTATATAAAAAATATTATTTTTATTTTTTAAATTTAAAATTATTTTATTATTTAATAAACATTTACTTTTTTTTTTATATATTAAAAAAATATTTTTTGATCTTTGTAATAATTTATTTATATAATATAAGTATATAATTTTTTTTTTATTTTTTAAATTAAATTTTTTTTTTACATCATTATTAATATAAGTATTTTTATTAAAATATTTTTTTTTATTAAAAATAAAAATTAAATTATAATAATTTTTTAAATTAGTTTTATTTAAATTTAAAATTTCTAATCTAGAATTAGTATTATTTTTAATTAAAATTTTTTTTTTTTTTTAAAAAAATATATATATTTTATAAAAAATTTTTATATTTATTTTAAATTTTTTTTTTTTTTTAAAAAAAAAAAATATATAATTTTTTAATTTTAGTAAAAAAAAAAAATCAATTTTTTTTTTTTTTTTAAATTTTTTAATTAAAAAATTAAAAATTTTTTTAATTTTTTTTAAAAAAAAATTAATATTATTATTAATAATAATTTTATATAAAATATTTTTTTTTATATTAAGTTTATATATAAATATATATTTATTATTATTAATAATTTTTTTTATTATATTTATTTTTTTTTTTTTAAAAAAAAAATATATAATTTTATTATTAAATAAATTTAAAATATATTTTTTTTTAAAAAAATAATTATTTTTAAATTTTTTTTTTTTTATATTTAAATTAAATAAACATAAAAAAAAATCATTAAATTTAAAATTTTTATTTTTAATTGTAAAAAACATATTAATTTTATTAAAATTTAATTTAAAAGAATTAAATATTAATTTAGAATAAATATTATTATTAGGTATAATAATACCTATACTTTTTTTTTTAAAAATTTTTTTTTTAAAAAAATTATTTTTTAAAATATTACCAATAATTTTATATTTTTCAATATTATTTAAACATTTATATAAAAAAATATTTTTTTTTTTTTTATAATTATTATATATCCAATTTATTTTTTTTTGTTTAAAAATTTTAATTTTATTTAAAAAAATTTTAATTTCATTATATTTATCATATAAAAAAAAATTATCTAGATCAAAAAAAAAATATCCTATTTTTAATAAATATATTTTATTTATTATTTCTATATCTGAATTATAAAAAAAATCATAACCTATAAAAAAAAATTTTTTATTTTTTTTTTTATATTTTTCTATTTTTTTTAAAAAAATTTTTTTAGCTAATCCTAAATAAGCAATATTTTTTTTTAAAATTTTTTTTATAAATTTTTTATAACATATATATATATATTCCCAAAAAATCCCATTTTAAAATTTTATTTAAAGATATATTATATTTAAAAAAATTTTTAATATTTATTAATTCATTATCTATATAATTAAAATCTTTTAATAAAATAAAAATCCATTTAATTATTTTAAATAAAGAAATGTTATATATATTTTTATTATTTTTTATAATAGAAAAAAAAATTTTAAATAATTTAAAATTATTTACAATTTTTAAATTAGTTATTTTTTTTATAAATTTTTTTTGAGTAATAAAAATATTAGGTATTTTTTTTTTTTTTTTATATTTTTTATAAATATTAATAATTAAATTTTTATAATATTTATTAGGTAAAACAAATATTACTTTTTTTTTAATATATTTATCATATTTTTTAAAATAAAAATTAATTACTTTTTTAATTAAAAAATTCATTTTTTATTTTTATAATATAAAAATTTTATTATTAATTTAATAATTATTATTAATAATAAAATGAATTTAAATAAAAAAAAAATAATAATAAATTATAAAAAAATAAAATGGTGTATAGGATGTGGAAATTATTCTATAATAATGCAATTAAGTAAAGTATTAAATAATTTAAAAATTAAAAAAAATAAAATAGTATTAGTATCAGGTATTGGTTGTTCATCTAGACTACCATATTATTTAAATGTTTTTGGTATACATAGTATACATGGTAGAGCTTTTTCTATAGCTACTGGAATTAAAATTTCTAATCCTAAATTAAATGTTTGGGTAATAACAGGTGATGGTGATAGTTTTTCTATTGGTATTAATAATTTATTACATACTATTAGAAGAGATATAAAAATAAATATATTAATATTTAATAATGAAGTATATGGATTAACAAAAGGTCAAAAATCATTTACTAATAAAAATAAAAAAAAAAATTTTAATACTATATCTTTAATTTTAAGCGCAGGTAGTACTTTTATAGCTAGAAGTATAGATAATAATATAAATCATTTAAAAAAAATTTTAAAAAAAGCTAATAATCATATTGGTACATCTTGTATAGAAATTTATCAAAATTGTCCTATTTTTAATAAAAATTTTTTAAAAAAAATAAATATAAAAAATACTAATAAATATATAATTTTAAAAAATAAAAAACCATTAATTTTTAATAAAAAAAAAAAAGGTATTATATTGGATGGTAATATTCCTAAAATTGTAAATTTAAAAAATTATTCTATTAATGATTTATGGATACATGAAGAAAATAATATTTATAAAGCTTATATTTTATCAAATTTTAAAAAAATTAAAAAAAAATTACCTATTCCATTTGGTATATTTTATAAAAAAAAAAATAATAATAAAAAAATAAAAATAATAAAAAAAATTAATGATAATTTATTTTTTAAAAAATTAAAAAAAAATTTATATAATTTAATTTAATTAAATTATTAATTTATATTAATAATAATTTTATTTTAGGTATTTTTTTTAAAAAAGTTAACATTTCTCTATTAATATTTATATTAATTATTTTTTTTATTAATATTTTTTTTTTATCTATATTATTATTATATAATATAATATATATTTTTTTTTCCCCTGTATATATTCTTTTACTATTTATTTTAATAATTATTTTTTTAATAATTTTTTTATATAAATTATATAAAATATTTTTATACATTTTTATTACTATTATTTCATATTTATTATAAATATTTCTAATTTTTTTAAAAAATAAAATATATATTTTTTTATAATAATTTATATATAATTTAATAAATAATATAGAATTTATTTTTATTTTTTTTTTTAAAATATTTTTTTTTTTAATTTTTATTTTTTTAATATTATATTTATGGTCTTCTAAAATAATCCAATAAAATAAATTATTTTTATATAAAATATTTTTAACTAAACATATTAAAAATAATATTTTTCTTTTTATTTTTGAACTAAAAATAAATTTTAATGTTTTAGTTTTAAAAAATTGAATTTCAAATTTATAAAAATATAAAATATGTTTTTTTAATTTAAAATTAAATCCCAATATTTCATTTCTTTTGTTTATATAATTAATATATAAATCTATTTTTTTAAAAGTATCAAATTTTTTTTTTCTTTTAATTTTTAATTTAAATTTTTCTTTAAAATAATCTTTAATTTTAAGATTATTATTATTTAATATATATTTTTTTTTATTTTTATATTTTAATATTTTTTTTATAATAGAATTTATATTTTTAATATAATAATATCTTTTTATACCTAACCCATCTAAAGTACCTGAAAATATTAATATTTCTAAAACTCTTTTATTAATTATTCTTAAATTTATTTTTAAAATAAAATCTAAAAAAGATAAAAAATAATTTTTATTTTTATTTATATTATTAATACAAGCTTTACCTATACCTTTTATAGCATTTATACAAAATCTTATACCTTTATTTTCTATAGTAAAATGACTTTTATTTTTATTAATATTAGGAGGTAAAATATTTATTTTTAATTTATTAATTTCTAATAATAATGATTTTAATGTATTTTTATTATTTAAATTATTACTTAATAAAGTAGTCATATATTCTAATGTATAATTAGCTTTTAAAAAAGCTGTTTGAAAAGCTATATATGTATAACAAGTAGCATGTGATTTATTAAAAGCATATGAAGCAAAATTTTCCCAATCTAACCAAATTTTATTTAAACTATTAATATTATATCCATTTTTAATTGATTGTTCAAAAAATTTTTTTTTAATAGTATTTAATACATATATTTTTTTTTTACCTATAGCTTCTCTTAAAATATCAGCTTCACTTTTACTAATACCTGATAATTTTCTAGCTATAAATATTACTTGTTCTTGATAAATAGTAATACCATATGTTTCTTTTAAATATTTTTTCATTATAGGTATATCATATACTACTTTTTCTTTACCATTTTTTCTAGCTATAAAATTAGGTATATATTTAATAGGTCCAGGTCTATATAATGCATTAAGAGCAATTAAATCATTTAAATTATTAGGTTTTAAAAGTTTTAAAGTTTTAATCATACCTTTTGAATCATATTGAAAAATACCTAAAGTATTACCTTTTTTAAATAAATCAAAAGTTTTTTTATCTTTTAAACTAAAATTAATTTTTTTTTTATTTTTTTTTATTATTTTAATAGTATTTTTTATTACATTTAATGTTTTTAAACTTAATAAATCTATTTTTAATAATCCTATTTTTTCTATACTATATGTATCATATTGAGATAAAAAATAATTTTTATTTTTATTTAACATTACAGGAATATTATTAATAATTTTTTCATTTGAAATAATAATACCACAAGCATGTATACCTGTATTTCTAATTAATCCTTCTAAATATTTAGCATAAAATAAAATTTTACTTTCTAAATATTTTTTATTATTATAAATAGATCTTATTCTAAGAATATTATTAATATTTCTATAACTAGTTTTTTTTTTTAATAAATTTATATCTTCATGTAAAATTTCAGTTAAATTTAATTTTTTTACTATTAATTTAGATAAAAAATTAACTTTTTCTAATGGTAAATTAAATATTCTAGATACATCTCTTATAGAAGATTTTGTACCTATTTTACCAAATGTTATTATATTACAAACTTTTAATAAAGTATATTTTTTTATAATATAATCTATTAATTTATTTTTATTTTTATTATCTAAATCAATATCTATATCTGGCATTTTAAATCTTTCTTCATTTAAAAATCTTTCAAAAATTAAATTATATTTTAAAGGATCTATTTTAGTAATATCTATACAATATGCAATTATAGAACCAGCTACTGATCCTCTACCAGGGCCTATATAAATACCTTTTTTTTTAGCATTATTAATAATATCATATACTATTAAAAAATAATTTTCAAAATTTTTATTAATTATTACTTTAAATTCTTTTTTTATTCTTTTTTTAATTTTATTATTTAATTTTTTATATTTTTTTTTTGCTCCTTTATATATTAAATATTTTAAATAATTTTTATTTAATTTTTTATCATCATATTTTTTATTTTTAAATATTTTTTTTTTTTTTTTATTAGATAATTTAAAAATAGGAAATAAATTTTTAGGTTTAATAATAATATTTTCAATTTTTTTATATATCTTTTTAAGATTTTTAAAACCTTTTTTAATATCATTAAAATTATTTTTAATTTCTAAAAAATTTTTAAAATAAAAATTATTATTAGGTAATCCATAACGATAACCTTTTTTTATTAATTTATAATTATTAAATTCACTTATTATAGGAGTTCTTTTTTTTTCTTTATTTTTTATACATAAAAATATATCATGTATAATATATTCTTTTTTAGATAAATAAAAATTATTACTTTGATTAATAAATGGAATATTAAATAATTTAGAAAATCTTAAAAGATATTTATTAACAATTTTTTCTTTTTTAAACCCATCTCTAAAAATTTCAATATAAATATCATCCTTAAATATTTTTTTCCAAAATAATAATATTTCAATGGATTTTTTAATATTATTATTAATAATATTATATGAAATTTCTGAATTTAAATTACCAGTCAAAAATATTAATCCTTCTTTATATTTTATTATTTTTTTTTTATCTATAAAAACTAAATTTTTATTATTATTAATATAACTATATGAACATATTTTTATTAAATTATAATAACCTTTTTTATTTTTAGCTATTAAAGTATGACAAAAAAAATTATCTTTATTATCTTTTAAATAAAAATTATATCCTAATATTCCCTTAATTATATTTTTTTTAAAATTATTATTTACACTATAAATTTTAGTTAAAAAATAATATGAAGCCATCATATTATTATCAGTTATACCAATAGCTAACATTTTATATTTTATAGCTTTATCTATTAATTTATCAATGTTAATTATTGAAATATTTTTATTACTATTATTAATAGTTGTATAATTTGTATTATTATGAATATTAAAATAATAATTTTTTTTTTTTTTTTTTAAAAAAAAATCTTTTTCTAATTTTTTATCTTTTAATGAAGGTACATTTTTTAAAAAAAAAAATATATTAACTTTATATTTTATATTTATTATTTTATAATATAATAATTTAATAAAACATAAAACTATTATATATACATCATAAAAAGAATTATGAAATAATTCTTTTTCAACATTTTTTTTATATAAAAAATAAAAAGTTTGTTTTAAATTTAACCATTTTGTAATATTAAATTTATTATTATTTAATAATGCTTTTTGAGTATCTATTTTTTTTTTTTTTAAAAAAATTTTATTTATATTTTTTTTTAATCTAAAAAATTCTCCATTAATTATATTAATATCAAAATCAATATTATGTCCTATTATATAGGTAGATAATTTTAAATATTTATAAAATTTATTTAATACATATTTAATATTTTTACCTCTTTTTTTTAGTAATTTTTTATTAATACCATGTATTAAAAATGATTTTTTATTAATTTTAAAATTATCAGGTTTTATAAAATAATTATTTAATTTTATTAATTTACCATTATTATCATACAATTGCCAAGATATTTGTATTAAACGTGGCCAATTTATAATATCTTTATAAATAAATTTATTATTTTTAGGTAATCCTGTAGTTTCTGTATCAAAAAAAAAAACATATATTTAATTTTAAATTAAAATGCCTAGAGCGGGAATCGAACCCGCAAAATTCATTTTATTGAATTACAGGATTTTAAGTCCTGCGTGTTTACCTATTTCACCATCTAGGCATTAATAATATAATATATATTATTATTATATTATAAAAAAATTTTAATTTAAAATTTAATTTAATAAGCGAAAGACGGGGTTCGAACCCGTTACCTTAACCTTGGCAAGGTTATGTTCTACCTATTGAACTACTTTCGCAAAATAATTCTTTATTATATAGTATAATGATAAAATTTTATAAAATAATAAATTTATTACATTTTTTTTTTTTAAAAAAAAAGATATTTTTTTAGAATCTTTTATAATTTTATTAGGTATACCAGCCATTTTAGCTATATATAAACTATAACTATTATTATTTAATCCTTTTTTTAATTTTCTTATAAAAATAAAATTATTATTAATTTTTTTAATTGATAAATAATAATATTTTATATTTTTTTTATTATATAAGTATAATAAATTTTTTAATTCATGAAAATGAGTAGTAAATAAAACTTTAGGTTTAATTTTATTTTCAATTAAATATTTAATAATAGAATATGATAAAGAAAGACCATCAAAAGTACTAGTTCCTCTACCTATTTCATCCATTATTATTAAACTATTTTTACTAAAATTATTTAATATATTAGAAGTTTCATTCATTTCTATCATAAAAGTAGATTCTCCCATAGAAATATTATCTGATGCACCTATTCTACTAAAAATTTTATCTATTAAATTAAATTTAAGACTTTTAGCAGGAACATAACAACCTATTTGAGCCATTATAATAATTAAAGCTGTTTGTCTTAAAATAGCTGATTTACCAGACATATTAGGACCAGTTATTATTAAAATTTGATTTTTTGAATTATCTAAAAAAATATTATTAGGTATATAATTATTAGTTAAACACATATTTTTTTCTATTACTGGATGTCTACCTTTTATTATTTTAATTTTATTGGAATTACTATTAATAATAATAGGTTTAACATAATTATTTTCTTTAGAAGAAATGAAAAAAGAAAATAAAACATCTATTTTAGCTATAAAATTAGATATTTTTTTTAAAAAATTAATTTTTTTTTTTAAAAAATTAATTTTTTTATTAAAAATAATTTTTTCATATATATAAATTTTTTTTTTTATATTATATATTTTATATTCATAATTATTAATTAACTTTGTAGTATATCTTACATATAAAGATAATTTTTGTTTTTTTATCCAATTTTTAGGTATATTATTAATATCATTTTTTTTTATTTCTATATAATAACCTAATAAATCATTATATTTAATAAAAAAATATTTTATATTTAATTTTTTTTTTTTTTTTAAATATTTATATATATATTTTTTTTTATTTTTAATTTTTTTTTATAATTATCTAATTTATTAGATATATTTTTTTTTATAAAAAAATTTTTATTAAATTTATTTATTGGATCTTTTATTAAAAATTTTTTTATATTTTTATATATTAATTTTAATTTTTTTATTTTTTTTTTTTTAAAATTAAATATTTTATAATTTTTATTTAAATTAATTAATTTTAATATATTATTTATTTTTTTTAATGAAATAATAAATTTATATAATTGATTAGGATTAATATTATTATTAGATATTTTAGATATTATTTTTTCTATATCAAAAATATATTTTAAATTATATATTATATTTAATTTAAAATTATCATTTTTTTTAAAAAAAAAATTTATTATATTTAATCTTTTATATATTTTACTTTTATTTTTTAATGGGAATATTATCCATTTATTTAATAATCTAAACCCCATAGAAGTATATGTATTATCTAAAATATCTAATAAAGATTTCCCTGTTTTATTAATAGATTTAATTATTTCTAAATTTTTTAATGTTATTTTATCTATCCATACATATTTATCTTTTTCTATTTTTTTAATATTATTTACATGATTTAATTTTAAATTATAATATTTTTTAATATAAAAAATCAATATACCAGTTGATATAATACTTAAATCCATATTTTCTACTCCAAAACAATTTAAAGAAAAAATAGAAAAATGTTCTAATAATTTTTTATATAAAAAATTATAATTAAATAAATTATCATCTAATAAAGTTATTAAATATTTATTTTTTTTATTAAAAATTTTATTAAATTTTTTTTTTTTACTTACTTGAATAAAAAATTCTTTTAAATTAAAACAATTAATAATATGTTTTATATAATTTATATTACCTTCAGTAGTTAATAATTCTCCTGTGGAAAAATCTATAAAAGATAATCCTAAAATATCTTTTTTAAAAAAGATAGATGAAACATATTTTTTAAAACTTTTTTTTTTATTTATATCTTCATATAAATTAATATTAGGGGTAATAATATTAGTAATTTCTCTATTTATTAAATCATTTTTATTATTTTTATTTTGATTTTGATTACATATAGCTACTTTAACATTAAATTTAATTAATTTTTTTAAATAAATATTTAAAGCTTTACAAGGGAATCCTACTAAATAAATACTATTATTTTTATTTTTATTTCTTTTTGTTAATGTTATATTTAAAATTCTAGAACAAAAAATAGCATCATACCCAAAAATTTCATAAAAATCACCTACTTGAAAAAATAAAATAGTATCAGAATATTTTTTTTTTAAATTATAATATTGTTTAATTAATGGTGTTTCTTTATACATAATAAAAAATTTTATTATATTTATATAAAAATTTATTTTTTAAAAATTAAAAATAATGATTAAACCTTATTTAATAGTTTTAGGTTGTAATTCTTCTTTACCTAATAAAAATTATCATCCTACTTCTCAAATTTTATATATGAGAGAAAATTATTTTTTAATAGATTGTGGAGAAGGTACTCAAGTACAATTATTAAAAGCTAAAATAAAAATTAATAAAATTAATAATATATTTATATCTCATTTACATGGTGATCATTATTTTGGTATTATGGGTATTTTATCTACTTATCAATTATTAGATAGAAAAAATGAATTAAATATTTATTCTCCAAAAGGATTAAAAAATATAATATATGAAAATTTAAAATGGTCAAAATCTAAAATTAGATATAAATTAAATTTTATTACTTTAAAATCTAAAAAATTTAAAAGAATATTTAAAAATAAAAATGTTAAAATATATAATATACCTTTAAAACATAAAATATATACAAATGGTTTTTTATTTAAAGAAAGAAAAAAATTAAAAAATTTAAATATTAAAAATATAAAAAAAATTAAAGAAATAAAAATATCTGATTATTTAAATATTCAAAAAGGTAATGATTTTTTTAAAAAAGATGGTACTAAAATATCTAATAAATTTTTAACTTTTAAATCTAAAAAACCATTATCTTATGCTTTTTGTACTGATACTTCTTTTAATCCAAAAATTTGTAAATTTTTTAAAAATGTTAATTTATTATATCATGAATCTACTTTTTTACATGAAAAAAAAAAATTAGCTAATAATAGAGGTCATTCTACATCAATAGAAGCAGCTAAAATAGCTAAAATTTCAAAAGCTAAAAAATTATTATTAGGTCATTTTTCATATAGATATCCTAATATAAAAAAATTTGAAATAGAAGCAAAAAAAATATTTAATAAAACTAAAATAACAAAAATTTTAAAACATTATTTTATTTAATTATATTTTTAAATATATTAATTTTTTTAGTAAAAAAATAAGCTAAAATTTTTCTATTTAAATTTATTTTTTTTTTTTTTAAAAAAAAAATAAATTTAGAATATGAAATTTTAAATTTTTTTCTTACATAAGCATTAATTCTTAAAATCCATAATTTTCTATAAAATTTTTTTTTATTTTTTCTACCTATATATGAATTTAACCAAGATTTTTCTACAGCATTTTTAGAAATAGTATAACATCTTTTTTTAGATCCATAAAACCCTTTAGAATATTTTAAAATTTTTTTTCTTCTTTTTTTAGAATTAACTATATTTTTTGATCTAGGCATTTTTTTTTATTTAAAATGTTTAATTATATTTTTATAATTTGATTTTTTTAAAAAAACAAATTTAGATAATTTTTTTTTTCTTTTTGAAGATTTTTTAATTAAATTATGATTTTTAAAAGAATATTTTCTTTTAATTTTTTTATTAAACATTAATTTAAATCTTTTTTTAGTACTAGATTTTGTTTTTAATTTAAACATTTTTTTTTTTTTTTATAGGTAACATAATCATTAACATTCTTCTTTTATCCATATAAGGATTTTTTAAAATAATCCCATATTTATTTAATTTTTTTGAAATATTTAATAAAATTTTTTCACCTTGATTTTTATAAATTATAGATCTGCCTTTAAAAAATATATATAATATTACTTTTTTACCTTTTAAAAAAAATTTTTTAATATTTTTTATTTTATAATTTTTATCATGATCATTTATATTAATACTTAATTTTACTAATTTTAATTTATTTTTTTTTTTATTATTATTTTTTTTTTTATATTTTTTTTTACATTCATAAATAAATTTATTAAAATTAATAACTTTTACTATTGATGGATAAATTTTATTATTTATTTCTATTATATCTAATTTTAAATTTTTTTCTTTTATTTTATTTAATAAATAATCTTTATTATAAATTTTATTTTTAAATATTTTATTATCTACTAATCTAATTTTATTAGATTTTATATTTTCATTTATTTTATATTTTAATAATAATTTATTAAAATATTTGTTTTTATTATTATTTATAATTTTTAAAATTTAAATATTATATTATAATTTATAATATAAAATTTTTTTTAATTTTTATTAATTAAAATATAATTAATTGCATTTTTAATAGTAAAAATTCCTATTTCCCCTATTTCATTTTTTCTAATAAAAATTTTTTTCTTTTTAACTTCTTTATTACCGATTATAAATATAAAAGGTATTTTAATATTTTCATATTTTTTAATTTTTTTATTTAAATTTTCTTTAAAATTAATATTAATTTTTGTTTTTATATTATTTAATATTAAAATATTTTTAATATATAAAGAATATTTTAAATGAATTCTATTTATAGGTAAAATAATAACATTAATTTTTAATAACCAAAAAGGTATTTTCCCATTATTATTTTCTAAAAAAATAGCTATAAATCTTTCTATTGAACCTAAATAAGCTCTATGTATAATAATAGGAGTTTTATAAATATTATATTTATTAATATATTTTAAATTAAATCTTATAGGAGTATTAAAATCTATTTGTATAGTACCTAATTGCCATTTTCTTTTAAATAAATCTTTTATTATAAAATCTATTTTAGGTCCATAAAATGCTGCTTCATTATATTTAATATAAGTTTTAATTTTATATTTTTTATTTATATTTTTTTTTATATATAACAATATTTTTTCAGATATATCCCAATATTTTTTATATCCAATATATTTATTATTATTTTTTTTTTTAAAAGAAAATCTAATATAAAATTTTTTAAAAAAAAATAATTTATATATAAATTTTATTATTTTTATAATTTTATATATTTCTTTATATATATATTTTTTTTTTTTTCTACAAAATATATGCCCATCATCTTGAGTAAAAGATATAGTTCTAAATAATCCATTTAAAACTCCACTTTTTTCATTTCTATAAACATTGCCAAATTCAAAAAATTTTATAGGTAATTTTTTATATGAAATATTTTTATAATTTTTATATATTTCACAATGAAAAGGACAATTCATAGGTTTTAAATAATATTTTTTTTTTTTTAAACTAAAAATATAATTATAATATTTATCTAAATGCCCTGATTTTTTATATAAACTATTTTTTGCTATATTAGGAGTATATACTTCTTTATATTTATTTTTTAAATTTATTTTTTTTATAAAATTTATAATTTTTTTATATAAATAAACACCATTAGGTAACCATAATGGTAATTCTGATCCTACATTTTTAGAAAAAAAAAATAATTTTAATTTTTCTCCTATTTTTTTATGATTAATAATTTTTTTATTCATATAAAATAATTTAAAAATTTAAAATAAAAAAAATTTTTATTTTTAAAATTTAAAAATTTTTTATTTATAATAAAAAAAATATTTATTGTACAAATAAATTCATTTTTATTATTAAATAATAAATAAATATTTTCTTTTTTAAATAAAGAAAATTTTTTTTTTTTAAATATTTTATTTATATTAATTTTTTTATTTTTATTTTTATAAAAATCTCCTTTATTCCAATTTCTTATATATAAAGGAAATATAATTTTATTAAAATTTAAATAAATATATTTTTTTTTTTTTTTTATATTTTTTTTTTTAAAAAAAAATTTTAAATAAATATTATTAATAATTTTATATTTATTAATATTTTTTATTATTACATTTATTTTTTTTTTTTTATTTATTGTTAATAATCCTAATTTTTTATATTTTATTAATCTATATTTTTTAGATAAAATAAATTTACCTGTTTTAAGTGAAAAAAAATTTTTAATAATTTTAATATTTTTAAATCCATATTTATATAAAATTTTATATAAAATATAATAATAATATTTTATATTAAGTATTTTTTTTAATTTTAATTTTAATAAAAATGGATTATTATAAATTTTTTTTTCTATTTTATTAGAATAATAATTAATTATTGTTTTAATAAATTTATATTCTAAATTAATGTTATTTAAAGATTTTATAATTTTTTTTTTAAAATTTATTACATTATTTTCTATTACTGGTATTATATTATTTCTTATTTTATTCCTAAAATAATAATTTTTATAATTACTTAAATCTTCTTTCCATTTTATTTTATTTTTTATAGCATATTTAATAATATCTTTTTTATAAAAAAAAATAAATGGTCTTAAATAAATTTTTTTTTTTATAAAATTTATACTTTTTAATCCATATATTCCACTATTTCTAAATAAATTTATAAAAAAAGTTTCTATTTTATCATCTAAATGATGAGCTAATACTATATAATTTAAATTTAATTTTTTTTTTAATTTTAAAAACCAATTATATCTTAATAATCTAGCTGCCATTTGTATTGAAATTTTTTTTTTTTTAGAAAATTTTTTAGTATTAAATTTTTTATAAAAAAAATTTATTTTTTTTTTTTTACATATTTTATATATAAAATTTTTATTATTATTTTTTTTTTCTAAATTAAAATTACAATTAGCTATATATATATTTTTTTTATAAATTTTATTAAAAATATTTAATAAAACCATACTATCTATACCACCACTAATAGCTAATAAAAATTTTTTATTTTTTAATTTTTTTAATTTCTCTTTAATAAAATTAAACATTAATATTTAATTTTTTTTTTATATAAAAAGCTATTTGATTAAAATTAATATTTTTTGTATTAATTATAAATTTAGATTTTAAATAATATTTTTCTCTTTTTTTAATATCTTTTTTTATAAAATTTAATAATTTTTTTTTTTTTTTCCCCCTTAAAATAGGTCTATTTTTATTATCTAATAATAATCTTTTAAATAAAATTTTATTTTTAGTTTTTAAATAAAATGAATTAGAGTAATAATTAATTATATTTATATTATTAAAAAAACAAGGAGTACCACCACCTACAGATAAAATATAAGATTCATTATAATTTTTAAAAAAAAAATTTTTTAAAATATTATTTTCTATAATTCTAAATTTTTTTTCACCATAAAATTTAAATATATTATTTATGCTTAAATTATAAATATTAGATATTAATATATCTAAATCATAAAATGAATAATTAATTATATTAGATAATATATTACCAATATATGATTTACCACTACCCATATAACCTATTAAAATAATTTTCACAAATATTTAATTTTTTATTTTAAAAATAATTTTTTTTTTTATATATTCCTAATAATATAATATTTTTTTTTTTTATTTTTATTATAAATAATAATTATTATATTTATAATATAATTATATTAAATTTTTAAATTCTAAAAATAGACTTGGTAGCTCAGCTGGTAGAGCATTACACTTTTAATGTAAGGGTCCTGGGTTCGAATCCCAGCCAGGTCATTTATTTTATTTTATTTTAAAATAATGAAATATAAAAAAATTATAATAATGAGTAATGGTACATTTGGTATATCTACTATAAAATATTTAATAAAAAATCAAAAAAAATATTTTTATAAAATAAGTTGTATTATTACTACTAAAAATAAAATTAATAAAAAAAAAAATTATATTAAATATTTAGTAAAAAAAAATAAAATAATTTTAATTTATAGTGAAAATATAGATAAAAAAAAATATATAAAAAAAATTAAAAAAATTAAACCAGATTTACAATTATTAATATCTTTTAAAATTATAAAATATAAAATATGGAAAATTCCTAAATTAGGGACTATTAATATTCATCCTTCTTTATTACCTTTATATAAAGGGGCTAATCCTATTAATTGGGTTATAATAAATGGAGAAAAAAAAACTGGATTAACAAGTTTTTTTATAAATGATAATATAGATGGTGGAAATATTATTTTACAAAAAATTATATATATTAAAAAAAAATATAATTATAAAACATTAAAAAATATAATTTCTAAAAAATCTAAAAAATTTACTTTAAAAAGTATTTTAAAAGTTTTAAATAAAAAAAAAATTAATATTTATATAAATAATAAAATAGCCCCTAAAATAAATAATTTTTATTCTAAAATTTTTTTTTTAAATTATAAAAAAAAAAAAATTTTAAATTTAGTTAAAGGATTATCAAATAAAAAACCTGCTTGGTGTTTTATTAATTTAAATAAAAATATTTATTATTTTAATATATATAAAATAAAAATAAAAAAAATAAATTTTAATTTTAAAAAAAAAATAAAAATAGGAAAAATATTATTTTATAATAAAAAAGTTTTAATAAAAGTTAAAAATGGATATATAATATTATTACTATGTCAAATAGAAAATAAAAAAAAAATAAAAGGTATAAATATATATAATAGTTTAATTAATTTTAATAAAAAAAAATTATTTTGTTTTTAACTAAAATATTATTATTCTATTTAATATAATAAAATTAAAATAAAGACTCGTTGTGTAATGGTAGCACATCAGATTTTGATTCTGATAGTTAAGGTTCAAATCCTTACGAGTCTGATTTTATTTTTTAAAATAAATTTTTTTTTAAAAAAATATTAATTAATTTAATTTTAAAATTTTAATAAAATGTTAAAAATAAGATTACAAAGAAAAGGTAAAAAACATTATCCTATATATTTTATAGTAGTAACTAATATTAAATATCCTAGAAATGGTAAAATTATTAAAAAATTAGGATTTTATAATCCTATAAAAAAAAAAATATCTTTAAATAAAAAAGAAACTAAAAAATGGTTAAAATATGGTGTAAAATATACTAAAACTGTTAATTTTATATTTAAAAAAAAATCTATTTTTTTAAAAAAAAATTAAAATTAAATATTAATTTTAGCTAAAAAATAATTTTTTTTAATAAATTTTTTTCTATCTAAAATATTTTCTCCCATTAATATATTAAACATAATATTACTTTTATTAAAATTTTTAATATAAATTCTTTTTAAAAATCTTTTTTTAGGATTCATAGTAGTATCCCATAATTGATTAGAATTCATTTCTCCTAATCCTTTATATCTTTGAATATAAATTTTTTTATTTTTATTATTATCAATAATTTTTTTTTTTTCTAATTCATTCCATATATATATTTTTTTTTTATTTTTTTTTATCATATATAAAGGAGGGTTAGCTATATAAACATAACCTTTATTAATTAAAATTCTCATACATTTAAATAAAAAAGTTAATATTAATGTAGAAATATGTTTACCATCTATATCAGCATCAGTCATTATAATTATTTTTTTATATTTTAATTTTTTTATATTTAGTTCTAAAAAACAATTTTTTTTTTCTAAAAAAACATTTAAAACTGAAAATATATTTTTAATTTCATTATTATCTAAAAATTTATTTTTAATAGTTTTTTCTACATTTAATATTTTACCTTTTAAAGGTAATATAGCTTGAAATTTTCTATTACGTCCTTGTTTAGCAGTACCACCTGCTGAATCACCTTCTACTAAAAAAATTTCACATTTATTAGGATCATCATAAGTACAATCTGAAAATTTATTAGGTATAATATTTTTATATAAATTAATATTTTTTTTTTGTATATTTTCTTTTATTTTTTTAGCCATATTTCTAGCTTTATAATTAATTAAAATTTTATTAATTAATTTTTTACAAAAAATAGGATTTTCTTCTAAAAAAATATTTAAATTAAAATTAATAATTTCTTCTATTAAAATAATAATATCTTTATTAGCTAAACTATTTTTAGTTTGACCTTCAAATTCAGGATTATTTAATTTTATAGATAATATTGCTAAAATACCTTCAATAATATCTTTATTAATATTATTAATATTAATATTAATATCATCATTATTTTTTTTTAAATAAATATATTTTTTAAATGTTTTAATTAAAGCTTTTTTTAATCCTATAACATGTGTTCCACCATTAATAGTTTTTATATTATTAACATATGATAAAATTTTTTCATTACTAAAATATTTAAATCTAATTATTAATTCTATATAAATTTTATTTTTTATTTTTTTATTTAAATAAAAATCTTTTTTAATAACTAAATTTTTTTTTTTTATATCTAAATAATCAATAAAATCTTTTAATCCATTAGATGACAAAATAATTTTTTTATTATTAGTTCTTTTATCATATAAAAAAAATTTTAAATTTTTATTTAAAAAAGATAATTCTTCTAAATATTTTAATATTAAATTATAATTATATTTTGTATATTTAAAAATACTATCATCTATAGTATATTTTATTTTAGTACCATTTTTTTTTATTTTATTTTTATTAATTACTTTTACATTATATAATGGATTACCTTTATAATATTTTTGTTTATAAATTAAATTATTTCTATAAATTTTAATTACTAATTTTTTAGATAATGCATTAACACAAGATAATCCTACACCATGTAATCCACTAGAAAATTTATAAGATGATTTATCAAATTTTCCACCTGAACCTATTTTAGTCATTATTATTTCTAATGCTGATTTTTTTTTTTTTTTATATATATCTATAGGTATACCTCTACCATTATCTTCTATAGTAATAGATTTATTATTATTTATAATAACAAATATTTGGTTACAAAAACCCATAGAATATTCATCTAAAGAATTATTTAATACTTCATATAGTATATGATGTAATCCATTAATATTTATATCTCCTATATACATAGAAGGTCTTTTTCTAATATGTTCAATATTTTTAAAATATTTTATATTTTTAGAAGTATATTTTTTTTTTTTCATTTTTTTTAAAATTAATTAAATTTTAATTTTTATACATTAATTTATATATTTTATTTAAAAATAAAAATTATGGCTGGTAATACATTTGGTAAAATATTTAAATTAACAACTTTTGGTGAAAGTCATGGTAAAGCTATAGGAGGTATAATAGATGGTTGTCCATCAGGCATAAAAATTGATTTTAATAAGATTAATTTTGATATAAATAGAAGAAAAACAGGTCAATCAAAAATAGTAACACCTAGAAAAGAAAAAGATAAAGTAGAATTTTTATCTGGTATATTTAATAATATAACTACTGGTACACCTATAGGATTTATTATATATAATAAAGATCAAAAATCTAAAGATTATAATAATATAAAAAATATATATAGACCTTCTCATGCAGATTATACATATTATAAAAAATATAAAATTAGAGATTATAGAGGAGGTGGTAGATCTTCAGCTAGAGAAACTGTTTGTAGAGTAGTAGCTGGAAGTATTGCTAAACAAATAATAAAAAATATAGAAATTACAGCTTATGTTTCTTCAGTAGGTAAAATAAAATTAAATAAAAAATATAATGAATTAAATCTTAATATTAAGAATATAGAAAAAAGTATTATAAGATGTCCAGATAAAAAAAAATCTGAAAAAATGATAAATTTAATTAAAAAAATTAAAAAAAAAGGTGATTCAATAGGTGGTATAATTACTTGTATAATAAAAAATATTCCTATAGGATTAGGAGAACCAATTTTTGATAAATTACATTCTGAATTAGGTAAAGCTATGTTATCTATTAATGCAGTAAAAGGATTTGAATATGGAAGTGGATTTAAAGGTACTAAAATTAAAGGTTCTAAACATAATGATATTTTTATAAAAAATGGTATTACAAAAACTAATAATTCAGGTGGTATACAAGGAGGTATTTCTAATGGTATGGATATATATTTTAATGTTGCTTTTAAACCTGTTTCAACTATTACTAAAAGTCAATATAGTATAGATAAAAATAATAAAAAAGTAAAAATTAAAATTAAAGGTAGACATGATCCATGTGTTTTACCTAGAGCTGTTCCTATAGTAGAATCTATGACTGCTTTAGTTATTTTAGATTATTTTTTATTAAATAATTTATATAAAATTAAAATTTAAATTTTAATATATTTTTTAAATGAAAGTTTTAATTTCTATAATAGGTCCTACTGGAATAGGTAAAACTAAATTATCTATTTATTTAGCTAAAAAAATTAAAACTGAAATTATATCTTGTGATTCTAGACAATTTTATAAAGAATTAAAAATAGGTACTTCACAACCATCAAAAAAAAAATTAAAAGAAATTAAACATCATTTTATAGGTAATTTAAGTATTAAAGAAGAATATAATATTTATAAATATGAAAAAGATATAATTAAATTATTATCAAAATTATTTTTAAAATATAATAATATTTTAATGGTAGGTGGTTCTTGTTTATATGAAAAAGCTATAATTGAAGGTATTAATTATATACCTAATATTAATAAATATAAATTACAAAAAATTAGAAAAAAATTATTTTCAAAAAAAATTAGTTTTTTATTAAAAAAATTAAAAAAAAAAGATATAAAATATTTTAATTATTTAAAAAATAAAAAAGATAAAAGAAAAATAATAAGAGGATTAGAAATAAAAAAAATTCTAAAAAAAAAAATTTCTTTTTTTTATAATAAAAAAAAACAAAAAAGACCATTTGATAAATATATAAGAATAGGATTAATTTTAAAAAGAAAAAAAATTTATAAAAAAATAAATAAAAAAGTAGATTTAATGATAAAAAAAGGTCTTATAAAAGAAGTTAAAAAAAATTTAAAATATTTTAATTTAAAATTAAATTCTTTAAATACTATTGGTTATAAAGAAGTTTTTAATTATTTATTAAAAAAAATTAGTTTAAATAATTGTATTAAAGAAATTAAAAAAAATACTAGAAATTATGCCAAAAGACAAATTAATTGGTTTAAAAAATATAAAGATATAAAATGGTTTAATCCAAAAAAAAAAAAAAAAATATTTGAATATTTAAAAAATAAATTATTTTAAACTTAAAAAAAATGAAAATTAAAGGTAATCTTAATATAGATATAAAAAAAATATTTCCTATAATAAAAAAATTTTTATATACTAATGATGATATATTTATTAGAGAATTATTATCTAATGCTAATGATGCTATTTTAAAATTAAAAAATTTAATAAATATTAAAAAATTAAATATAAATTTAAATAAATTTAAAATTAAAATTAATATTAATAAAAAAAAAAAAAAAATAATTATTATTGATAATGGTATAGGGATGACTTATAATGATGTAAAAAAATATATCAATAAAATAGCTTTTTCAGGAGCTAAAAATTTTATTAAAAAATATAAAAATAGTAAAAATGACATTATAGGATATTTTGGATTAGGGTTTTATTCTTCTTTTTTAGTTTCTAAAAAAGTAGAAATAATTAGTCAATCTTATAAAAAAAATAAAAAACCAATATATTGGAGTTGTAAAGGTACAACAGAATTTTTAATGAAAAAATTAAATAAAAAAGTAGATAGAGGTACTAAAATAATATTATATATTAATAAAAAAAAATTTTTAAGTAAAAATAAAATTATATCATTAATAAAAAAATATTGTAATTTTTTATTTATTCCTATAATATTTTATGATAAAAAAAAAAAAATTATAAATAATAAAAAACCTATATGGATAAAAGATAAAATTAATACTAAAGAAAGTATTGATTTTTATCATTATTTATTTAAAAATGAAATTAATAATCCTATTTTTTATATTCATCTAAAAATAGATTATCCTTTTAATTTAAAAGGTATATTATATTTACCTAAAATTCAAAATTATATAAATTTAAAAAAAAATAATATATATATATATCAAAAACAAATCTTTGTTACTAATAATATAAAAAATATAATACCAGATTTTTTAATATTATTAAAAGGTATAATAGATTCAAATGAAATAATTTTAAATATATCTAGATCTAATATAAGATATAATAAAAATATAATTAAAATAAAAAATTATATAATAAGAAAAGTATTTAATAAAATTGAATATGAAATAAAAAATAAAAAAATTGAAAAAAAATGGCAATATGTAGAAACATTAGTAATATATGGAATTATTAGTAATGATTATTTTTTAAAAAATAATAATAAAATAATGTTATATAAATTAATAAATAATAAATATTATACTATAGATAAAATTAAAAATAAAATAATAAAAAATAAAAAACAAATAGATAAAAATAATAAAATTATTATTTTGTATTCTACAAATTATTATAATCAATATAATTATATAAAAAAAGCTAAAGAAAAAGGATATAAATATATAATTTTATCAGAAAATCCTATTTTTTTACATTTAATACAAAAATTAGAATCATTAGATAATGATATAAGATTTTTTAGTGTAGATTCAGATTATTTAAATAATTTTAATATTTTAAAAAAAAATAATTTTTTATTAATAGATGATAAAAAAAAAGAAGAATTAAAAATTTTAATAAAAAAAAATATTAAATTTAAATATAAAAAATTTAATATTTATTTAGAAAATTTATCTAAAAAAATAGAACCTATTATTATTAATATACCAGAATATATAAATAGAATTAAAGAAATTAATAAATTTAATAATTCTAATTTTAAAAAAAATAATTTATTAGAAAATTATAATTTAATTATAAATTTAGATAATAAAATTATAAAAAAAATAATAAATGAAAATAATAATATTAAAAAAGAAAAAATGTTAAAAATAATATTAAATTTTAATTTTATTTTAAAAAATTTATTAAAAGGTAAAAAATTAAATAATTTTATTAATAAATTAATTAATTTTATTTTTTAATTTTAAAATATTAATATTTAAAAAAATTAATAAGATTTACCAAAAATTACTATTTTATTTGTTTTTTTATTACTATATAAACATTTACCATTTTTATTTTTATTTATAATACATCTTATTGTAGCTTTTGTTTCTTTTTTAATTTTTAATTCTAAATTATTTTTATTTTTAATATCAAAATTTGATAATATAAATCCATTTTTTTTTTTAAAAAAAAATTTAAATTTTTTATAATTATTAATTTTAAATATTTTTTTTTTCATATTTTTTTTAGCTATATAATATATATTATTTTGTATTATATTTAATAATTTTATTATTTTTTTATATAAATTATTTTTTAATTTTAAAATATATTTTTTAAAATTATCTCTTCTAATAACTTCTATTATATTATTTTTAATTTCTTTTTCTCCTATATTAATTCTAATAGGAATACCCATTTTTTCATATTTATAAAATTTATATCCAGGACTTTTATTTAAATTATTATCATATTTTATATTAATTTTTAATTTTTTAATAAAAAAAATTTTTTTAATTTTTTTAACTATTAAATTTATTTTTTTTAATAAAAAAAAATTTTTATTATTTATAATAGGTATTATTATAATATGAATAGGAGAAATTTTAGGTGGTAATATTAATCCTTTTTTATCAGAATGTATCATAATTATAGCTCCTATTAATCTAGTAGAAAGTCCCCATGAAGTTGACCATACATTTTTTTTTATTCCTTTTTTATTAGTAAAAATTACTTTAAAAGCTTTAGAAAAATTTTTAGCTAAAAAATGTATAGTTGCTAATTGTATAGATTTGCCATTTTTAGTTAATGTTTCGAAAGAATATGTAAATTTAGCACCAGAAAATTTTTCTATATTAGTTTTAATTCCTGATATAAATGGTATAGATAAATATTTTTTTATTAATTTTTTATAAATATATTTAATTATATTAATTTCTTTTATAGCTTCTTTTTTATTTTTATGAGCTGTATGACCTTCTTGTAAAAAAAATTCTGAATTTCTTATAAAAAATTTATTTCTCATTTCTAATCTTACTACATTAGACCATTGATTTATTAATATAGGCAAATCTTTATAAGTATTAATCCATTTTTTATATGTATTCCAAATTATTGTTTCAGAAGTAGGTCTAATTATTAATTCTTCTTTTAATTTAGAATTAGGATCAATTATTATTTTATTTTTTTTAATTTTTAATTTAGAATGAGTTACAATAGCACATTCTTTAGAAAAATTTTTAATATGATTACTTTCAATTGTAAATAATTTTTTAGGTATTAATAATGGAAAATAAACATTTTCATGTTTAGTTTTAATTAACATTTTATTAAGTATATTTTTAATATTTTCCCATATTTTATATCCATATGGTCTTAATATTATAAATCCTTTTATTGTAGAATAATAAGCTAATTTATTTTCTATTATTAATTTTAAATAATTTTTACTGTTCATTTTATTAATTTTATTATAATATAAATTAAGTTAAATTTTTTTTTAAAAAAAATGATAAAAAAAATTTTAAAATATAAAAAAAAAATATTTATTTTTAATTCTTTAACACAAAAAAAAGAAAATTTTATACCTATTATTAATAATAATATAAATATGTATATATGTGGTCCTACATTAAATAATAATATACATTTAGGTAATTATAGAACATTTATATTTTTTGATGTTATATATAGATATTTTAAACATTTAAAATTTAATGTAAAATACATTAGAAATATTACTGATATTAGTAATTTAAAAAAATTAAAAAATAAACATCCTTTAGAAGATATGCAAAAATTTTTATTAAATTTTTATTTTAATTTTAAAAAATTTAATATTTTATCTCCTAATATAGAACCTAGAACTACAAGTCATATTATTGAACAAATTGAAAATATAAAAAAAATTATTAAAAAAAAATATGCTTATATTAAAAATGGTTCTATTTATTTTGATATTTTAAATTATACTAAAAAAATAGGTAATTATGGTAATATATTAAATAATATTAATATAAATAATGTAAAATTAATTAATAATAATTTTTTAAATGATAAAAAAAATTATTATGATTTTGCTATTTGGAAAAAGGCTAATAATAATACAATGAAATGGAATTCACCTTGGGGAATAGGTTATCCAGGTTGGCATTTAGGATGTAGTACAATGAGTAATAAATATTTAGGTAATTATTTTGATATACATGGAGGAGGATTAGATTTAAAATTTCCTCATCATGAATGTGAAATATCTCAATGTAATGTTATAAATAATAATAAATATAATTTAGCTAAATTTTGGATACATACTAATATGTTAATTATAAATAATAAAAAAATGAGTAAATCATTAAATAATTATATTATTCCTGATGATATTATAAATGGTAAATTAAATTTTTTAAATTATAAAAAAATTAATCCAATAATTATAAAATTATATTTTTTAAAAACTCATTATAGAAAGGTAATAAATTTTACTAAAAAATCTTTAATAGAAGTTAAAAATGATTATAAATATTTATTAAGTTTTTTTAAAAAAATAAAAAAAGTTACACCTAAAAAAAAATCTTCTATTAATTATGAAAAAATATGTAATAATTGTTATGAGTATATAAATGATGATTTTAATATTCCTTTATTAATATATAATTTATTTAAAATAAATAAATTAATAGAAAAATGTATTATAAATGAATTACAAATAACATTAGAAGATTTAAATAAAATTAATTTTTTTATGAAGACATTTATAATTAAAATATTAGGTTTAAAAAAAGTAAAAAAAAAATTAAATTATAATAAATTATTTAAAAAAATATTTAAAATTAGAAATGATATGAGAAAAAAAAAAATATATTTTTTTTCTGATAAATTAAGAAAAATTTTAAATAAATTTTTTATTATTAAAGATAATAAAATATAATTTTATTTAAAAAATTAATTTTTTAAAATTAAATTTAATCCATCTCTTATAGGTATAATAATATTATTTATATTTTTATATTTTTTAATTTTTTTATTTAAATAATTAATTTTTTTAGTTAAAAAATCTAATTTTTTATTAATTATTTTACCTTTCCATAAAACATTATCTATTATAATTAATCCATTTTTATTTAATTTTTTAAATATTAATTTAAAATATTTTAAATTATTTTTTTTATCTGCATCTATAAAAACAATATCAAATTTTTTTTTTAATTTAGGTATAATTTTTAATGCATTCCCATATAATATTTTAATATTTTTATTATATTTAGTTTTTTTAAAATTTTTTTTAGCATAATATATAAAATTTTTATTTTTTTCTATTGTAATTAATAATCCATTTTTTTTTAATCCTTCAGATAAACATAAAGTAGAATAACCTAAAAAAGTACCAATTTCTAAAATATTTTTAGGATTTTTTATTTTAGACATAAAACTTAAAAATCTTCCTTGTAAATTATCTGACATCATATTTTTTATATTTATTTTTATATTTTTTAATTTTTTATAATTTTTATAATTTTTTATTTTTTTTAAATATTTAGGTTCATTTTTTTTAATTATATTATTTATATATTTATAAATTTTATTATTTATTATCATTTAAAATTTTTATTTATATATAAATAAAATAAATTTTTTTTAAAAAAAATGAAAAAAAAATTATCTAAAAAAAATATAATTAAAATATTAAAAAATATATATGATCCTGAACTTAATATAAGTATATATGATATGGGATTAATATATAAAATTAAAATAAAAAAAAAAGATTTATTTATATTAATGACTTTTACAACCCCAAATTGTCCATTATATAATAATATATTAAATGATATTGAATATAAAATTAAAAAAAAAATAAATAATATTAATAATATTAATATAGAAATAACTTTTGAACCTACTTGGAATAAAAAAATGATGAGTGATAAAGCTAAATTAGAATTAGGTATTAATTAATTTATATTTTAATATATAATATAATATTTTAATTTAAAAATTATGTATTTAATAGGGAGAATAAAAGATATTTTAGATATACAAATATTTAAAAATAATTTTAAAAAAAAAAGTATAGTTTTATTAACTGATGAACAATATCCACAAAGTATTTTAATAGATTTTATTCAAGATAAAATTGAATTATTAAATTATATTAAAAAAAATGATAAAGTAAAAATTTTTATAAATATAAAAGGTAGAGAATGGATTAACCAAGATGGTTTTACTAGATATTTTAATATTATTCAGGGTTGGAAAATAGAAAAAATTAAAAATGAAAATTTATTTGAAATAAATTCTGATTATATAAAAATAAAAGATACTAAATATAGTAAAAAATATGAAGATAATGAAGATGAAGATAATAATAATGAAGATGAAGATAATAATAATGAAGATGAAGATAATAATAATGAAGATGAATATAATAAAAAAAAAGATAAAAAAAAAAATGATGATAAAAAAAAAGATAATGATGATAATGAAAAAATTTTTAATGAAAAAATAAAAGAAGATTTTAATGATGATGATTTACCATTTTAAAAAAAAAAAATATGATAAAAATTAAAAATATTGGTATAATAACTTCAGGAGGTGATTCACCTGGTATGAATGCTACTATTAAAACAATAGTAAATTTTTCTAAAAAAAAAAATATTAATTGTTATGGTATAAAAAATGGTTATAATGGATTAATTAATAATAAAATTATTAAATTATCAAATAAGGATGTTAATAATATTATAGGGTTAGGTGGTACTATTTTAGGTACAAGTAGATCTGAAGAATTTAAAACTAAAGAAGGTAGAAAAAAAGCTTATAAAAATATAATTAAAAATAATTTAAATGGATTAATAATAATAGGAGGTAATGGATCATTTACAGGAGCTAAAATTTTTAATGAAGAATATAAAATTCCTATAATAGGTATACCTGGTACTATAGATAATGATATATATGGTACTGATTATACTATAGGATATGATACTTCATTAAATACTATTATAAATTTAATAGAAAAAATTAAAGATACTGCTAATTCTCATAATAAAATATTTATTATAGAAGTAATGGGAAGAGGGATGGCTTTTTTAGCTTTAAATAGTGGTATTTCAATAGGAGCTTTAGATATTTTAATATCTAATAAAAATAAATATAATTTAAAAAATATTTTTTCTAAATTAGAAAAATGGAATAAATATAAAAATTCTAATATTATTATAATAGCAGAAACTGAAAAAGAATATAAAAATATAGGAGAATCAGCTAATAAAATATTTAATATTATAAAAAATAAATTTAAAAAATATGAATTTAGATTAAATATATTAGGTCATGTACAAAGAGGTGGTTCACCTACTTGTTTAGATCGTATTTTAGCAATTAAATTAGGATTAGAATCTATTATAAATTTTATTAAATTTAAATATAATTTTGTTTTAGGTATTAAAAATAATAAAATTAAATATATACCTTTTAAAAAAGCTATTTTAAATAAAAAAATAGATAATAATATAAAAATATTATATGAAAATTTATTTTAAAATAAAAAAAATATAAGAGATATAATTTTTTTATATCTCTTTATTTTTATTTTTTTTAAAAAAATTAAAAATTATAAATAATTTTTTAAAATTTTAATTTTTTTAGATTTTTTTAACTTTTTTAAAGCACTAATTTGAATTTGTCTTACTCTTTCTCTAGTTAAAGAAAATAATTTAGCTATTTCTTCAAAATTCATAGATTTTTTACCAAATAATCCACAAGAAAGTATTATAACTTGTTCTTCTCTTTTAGATAATATTTTTAAACATTTTTTTATATCTCTTTTAAGTGATTCTTCATTTAATTTTTTATCAGGATTAGGTGAATCTTTATAAGCTATTATATCATATAAATTAATTCCTTCCCCTTCTATTAAAGGTGCATCTAATGAAATATGTTTATTTGAAAACTTTAATATTTCTTCAATTTCTTTTTCATCTATTGATAAATATTTTGATATTTCTTTTATAGATGGTTGTCTTTGTAATTTTTGTTCTAAAATTAGAAATACTTTATTAATTTTATTTAAAAAAGCTATCTTATTAGTAGGTGATCTTACACATTTAGAACAATCAGCTATAGCTTGTAAAATACATTGTTTTATCCACCATACAGCATAAGAAATAAATTTATAACCTCTTTTTTCATCAAATCTTAAAGCTGCTTTTATTAATCCTAAATTACCTTCATTAATTAAATCAGATAAACTTAACCCTTGATTTTGATATTGTTTAGCTACTGATACTACAAATCTTAAATTAGATTTAACTAATTTATCTTGAGCTTTATTTTTTTCTTTTATTTCTTTTTTATTAGCATTATATTTTAATCCTTTTTTTATTTTAATAGCTAATTTTATTTCTTCTTTATTATTTAATAAAGGTATTTTACTAATTTCATATAAATATTTATTTAAAGATTCAGAATCATCTAAATTAGTTAATTTATTTTTTTTTTTCATTTTTTTTATTTAATAATATTTTTCTAGATAATTTAATTTTACCTGTTTTTTTATCTTCTCCTAAATATTTAACTTTTATAATATCTCCTATATTAAAAATTTCTTCTATTTTATTAAATTTTTTATAAGATATTTCAGATATATGTAATAACCCTTCTACTCCTTTAGATAATTCTACAAAAGCACCAAATAATTTTATACTTTTTACTTTAGCTTTATATATATTACCTTTTTTAGGTATAAAAATTATATCATTTATTATTTTAATAGCTTTATTAATTTTTTTTTTATTTTTACCAAAAATTTCTATTATAGCTGTGTTTTTTTTTTCTATTATATTAATAGAAGTATTAGTATTATATTGTATATCTTGAATTTTTTTACCACCACTACCTATTATTAATCCTATAAATTTTTTAGGTATTTTAATATATGAAAATTTTGGAGCGGTAGATTTTATATTTTTTCTAGGTTTTGATAAAATATTATTCATTTTATTTAAAATTTTAAAAATACATTTTTTAGATTTTTTTAAAATTTTTTTTAATATTTTAATATTTAAAACATTAATATTTTTAACATCAATTTGACAAGAAGTAATACCATTTTTAGTTCCTGTTATTTTAAAATCCATATCCCCATAATTATCTTCTTCACCTAAAATATCATATAATATTATAGATTTTTTTTTATTAAAAATTAATCCAAAAGCTACTCCTGCTACTATATTATTAATTTTAATACCTGCATCCATTAAAGCTAAAGAAGAAGCACAAACTGTAGCCATTGATGATGAACCATTAGATTCTAATATATCAGATACTATTCTTATAGTATATGGATTTTTTTTAGGTATCATATTTTTTAATGATTTTTTAGCTAAAGTACCATGGCCTATTTCTCTTCTTGTTATACCAGTTATTTTTTTAACTTCACCTGTAGAAAAAGGAGGAAAATTATAATGTAAATAAAATTTTTCATTATATTCAATTACTACATTATCTATTTTATTAATATCTAAAGAAGAACCTAAAGTAACAGTTGTTAAAGTTTGAGTTTCACCTTTTGTAAATAAAACAGAACCATGTACACCAGGTAAATAATTAACAATACCCCATATTTTTCTTATTTCATTTGGTTTTCTACCATCTAATCTAATATTTTCATTTTTTATTAAATTTAAAATTATTTTTTTTTTATAAAAATCAAAATATTTATATATTAAATTATTATATTTTTTTTTATTAATTTTTTTTTTTATTTTTTTTAATAAAAATAAATATTTTTTAGTTCTTTTTTTTTTAATTTTATATTTTTTAGATATATTATATAATTTTTTATATGATAATTTTTTTATTTTTTTTTTTAATTTTATATTTACTTTATAATTATAATTAATTTTTTTTATTTTAATTTTTTTTTTAAATTTTTCTAAAAATAAATATTGTGATTTAATTTGATTTATTATTATTTTATGACCTATTTTAATAATTTTTAAAAAAGTTTTATTAGATATTTCTTTCATTTCTCCTTCTATCATTATTATAGATTTTAAAGTTCCACCTATTATTAAATTAATATCTGATTTTTTAATTTCTTTTAAACTAGGATTAATTATAATTTTATTTTTAATTCTAGCTAATCTTATTTGAGACACTGGACCATTGAAAGGTATACCTGATATTAATAAAGAAGAAGAAGTAGCTAATCCTACTAATCCATCTGGTAAAACTTTAGTATCATATGATAATAATGTAATCATAATTTGTATTTCTTTAGAAAACCCTTTAGGTAAAAATGGTCTTATAAGTCTATCAACTATTCTCATAGTTAAAATTTCTTCTTCTGAAGGTCTACCTTCTCTTTTAATAAATCCACCTGGAATTTTACCTCCTGCAAAATATTTTTCTCTATAATCTATAGTTAAGGGGATAAAATTTAAATCTTTTTTTTTTTTTATTTTTTTACCTAAAACTACTGTTGATAATAATAATGTATTACCCATTCTTAAAATAACTGAACCATCAGATTGATTAGCTATTTTACCTGTTTCTATTATAATATATCTATTATTATCCAATAAAATTTTTTCTTTTATTAAATTTAAATTATACATTTATTTTATTTTTTATTTTTAAATAAATATTATATTTATTAATTTTAATATATTTTAAAATTTTTTTTCTCAAAGAAACTTTTTTTAATAAAGATCTTTCTGTATTAAAATCTTTTTTATTTTTTTTTAAATGATTACTTAATTTTAAAATTTTATTAGTAAATAATAATATTTGATTATAATAATAATTATATTTTTTATTTTTAATTTTCATTTTTTTATTAATTTAATTTATTTAATTATTTTAATACCTAATTTTAATAATTCTTTATGACTTATTTTAGAAGGTGTATTTAACATAATATCTTTATTATTTAAACTTTTAGGAAATGGTATTAAATCTTTAATATCATTTTTATTTAATATTAATAATATTAATCTTTCAATACCTATACCTATACCACCATGTGGAGGAGTACCATATTCTAAAGATTCTAAAAAAAAACCAAATTTTTTATATATATCTTTTTTTTTAATTTTTAATAAATTAAAAATTTTTTCTTGTATTTTTTTTTTATTAATTCTAATAGATCCACTACCTATTTCTATACCATTAATAATTAAATCATATGCTTTAGATTTATTATTATATAATATATTTTTTTTTTTAGATACAGGAGCTGTAAAAGGATGATGAAAAGAATTATATTTTTTTTTTATAAAATCATATTTAAATAAAGGATAATTAATTATCCATATAGGAATTAAAATATTTTTAATATATATAGAATATAATAAAAATTTGTTTATTTTTTTAATAAATAATTTATAATTAAATTTTATTTTTTTTTTATATAATAATATTATTATTATATCATATTCTGAAAAAAAATATTTATTAATTATATTTTTTATATATTTTTTTTTTTTAAAAATTTTTTTTTTATTTTTTTTATAAAAAAAATAAAAAAAATTATAATTTTTTAAAAATAAATTAATAATAGATTTAATTTTATTAATTTTAATATTTTTAATATTTAAAAAATTAGGTAATATAAAAATTTTTTTATATAATTTTTTATATTTTTTTTTAAAATATTTTTTTTTTAATTTTATATTATATAATTTATATCTTAAATCTGGTTTATCAGTTTTATAATATTTAACTATTTTAGTATATGAAATTTTTTTAAATTTAATTTTTTTTTGAAAATAAAATTTCTTAATTAAAGATTTAATAAATTTTTCTATTATTAAAATAATATTTTTTTTTTTTACAAATGACATTTCAATATCTAATTGAGTAAATTCAGGTTGTCTATCTTTTCTAAGATCTTCATCTCTAAAACATTTTACTATTTGAAAATATTTATCAAACCCTGATATCATTAATAATTGTTTAAAAATTTGAGGTGATTGAGGTAAAGAATAAAAAAAACCTTTATAATTTCTAGAAGGTATAATAAAATTTCTAGCTCCTTCTAGTGTATTATTAACTAAAAAGGGTGTATCTAATTCAATAAATTTTTTATTTATAAAAAAATTTCTAATAAAATTAATTATTTTAAATTTTTTAATCAAATTATTTTTAATTTTATTTCTTCTTAAATCTAAATATCTATATTTTAATCTTATTTTTTTACTAACTTTAGGATTATCTTCAATATTAAATGGTAAAAATTTAGATTTATTTATAATATAAAATTTATAAACATATACTTCTATATTACCTGTTTTAATTAATTTATTTTTTTTTTTTCTTTTATATACAATACCTTTTATTTTTATTAAATATTCATTATATATTTTTTTTAAAATTTTTTTTTTATCAATTAATAATTGAGTAATACCATAAAAATCTCTTAAATCTATAAAATAATATTTTTTCATTTTTCTTATTTTATGTATCCATCCTGATAATATTACTTTTTTATTAATATCATATATATTTAATTCTCCACAATTATGCGTTCTATACATATTATTTTTTTTTTTAAAAATAAAATATTATATTTATAATATAAAATATAAAAAAAATATTTAATTATTAATTAATAATGGTAGGCGTAGCTCAATTTGGTAAGAGTATCAGATTGTGATTCTGATGGTTGCTGGTTCAAATCCAGTCGTCTACCCATTTTATTATGATTTTTTTAAATAAAAAACAATTAAAAAAAATATTAAAATTAAAAAAAATATATTTTTTTTTAAATAAAAAAATAAATTTAATATCTAAAAATAGTTTTAATAGTTTTATAAATAATCATATAAAATATTCACTATCAATAATTAATTTAATTAAATTTTTACCTAATAGTAAAATATTGGATGTAGGAACAGGAGGGGGTTTTCCTGGTATACCTCTTTCAATTTTTTTTAAAAAAACTAATTTTTATTTATTAGATTCTAAAAAAAAAAAAATATTTTTTTTAAAAAAAATAATAAAAAAATTAAAATTAAAAAATATTAAATTAATTAATTCTAGAATAGAAAATTTTTATATAAAATTTGATTTTTTAATAAGTAGATATTTTTCTAATATTAATAATATATATTATATATTTAAAAAAAATATTAAAAAAAAATCAATACATTATATCAATAATGGAATTATATATCTTACAGGAGAAAATAAAAAAAATATAAAAAAAATTAAAAATTTTAAAATTCTTTATTTAAAAAAATATTTTAAAAATAATTTTTTTTTAAAAAAAAAAATTATATATATACCTATTTAAATAATTTTTTTTTTATTAAAAAAAATATTTTTTTTTTTTTAGGAGAAATATAAAAATTTTTATATTTTATTATTTTTAATAAAATATTTTTAATATTATTATTATTAATTTTTATTTTTTTTATTTTTTTTTTTTTTATGAAAAAAAATAATAATATTTTTTTTATATTAAATTTTTTAAATTTTTTTTTTTTAAAAAATAAAAAAATAATATTAAAAATTTTAATTAAAAAATTATTATTTAATAATAAAGGTATATATTTAATATATAATTTTTTTTTTTTATAAAAAAAAATAAAATATTTTTTAATTAATTTTTTTAATTTTATTTTATCTTTTTTTAAAAAAAAATAAGGTAAATTAATTTTAAATGATTTTAATAAAGGTTTTTTTTTTATAAAAAAAATTTTTTTTTTATAAAAATTATATAATATCTTTTCTTTTATTCTTTTTATATTAATAATAATATTATTATTATTATTAATAATTAAAATATAATTTTTATCAATTTTAGATATATGTATTTTTTTTTCTTTAAAATTTAAAAAAAAATTATTAATATAATTTAATTCTTTAATATTATAAATTTTTTTTTTTTTTTTATTTTTTTCTTTTTTTTTAAAAAATTTTTTAAAATATTTTTTATTTAAAAAATAATTTTTATTAATTAATTCTTTTAAAAAATTAATAATTATTTTATTAATTTTTATTTTTTTATTAAAAATTATTTTTGTTTTATCAGGTAAAATATTTATATTAATATATTTATTATTTATTTTAATAAAAAAAAAATAATTAATTTTTTTTTTATTATATTTTAATAAAAATTTATTTATTATTAAATAATAATTATTATTAATAATAAATTTTTTATTAACAAAAATAAAATTTAATTTTTTTTTAATATTTTTTTTATTAAAAATTAAAATTTTAATAGTTAATTTTTTATATTTTTTTTTTTTAAAAAAAAATATATTTTTATTATATTTTTTTTTTTTAAAAAAAACATTATAAATTCTTTTTTCTAAATTAGATTTATTATAATTAAAAATTAATTTATTATTATGAAATAATTTAAAATTTATATTATTATAACATATAATTATTTTATATAAAATATTTAATATTTTATTATATTCTAATTTATTAGAAGATAAAAAATTTTTTTTATTTTTTAAATTTAAAAAAATATTATTAACAGTAAAAGAAGTACCTTTATTACAAAAAAAAGGTATTTTTTTTATTATTTTACCATATTCTATTATTAATTTATAACCTAATTTATTATTTTTAATTTTTGTTATTATTTCCATAATAGATATATTAGATATAGAATATAAAGCATTTCCTCTATAACCTATAGTTTTAATATTTAATAAATCTTTTTCTTTTTTAATTTTAGAAGTAGTACCTTTTAAAAAACAAATTATTAGATCATCATAAGACATACCAATACCATCGTCTACTACAGTAAAACTATAATTATAATTTTCTATATATATAGATATATTTTTAGAATTAGCATCTATAGAATTTTCTACTAATTCTTTAATTATAGAAGAATAATCATTAATAGTAACTTCATAAAAAATTTTTTTTAATATTTTTTCAGATAAAATATTTATTTTATTTTTTTTCATTTAATTTTTTATTTATATTTATAATTGTATTATTTATATTTTTATTATTTATTTTTTTTTTAATTATTAAATTAATAATTTTATTTTTAATAATACCTACTCTTTTACAAGAATTAATATTTAAAATTTTCATTATATTATTCCCATTAACATATAATTTAATTTTATCTATATTTTTTTTTTTAATTTTTTTTATTATTAATAATAATTTATTAAATTTTTTTTTATTTTTTTTATTATTATTTATAATTATATTAGAATAACATAATTTTAATATATCTTTTATTATTTTAAAATCTAATTTTAAAAAAATTTTTTTTATTATATATTTTTTATTTTTTTTTTTAAAAATTTTAATAAAAAATCTATTATAAAATATAACATTTTGTACATATTTCATATTTTTATTAAGAGGTAATTTTAATCTAAAAAATATTTTAGGTACCATATTATAACTTACTATTTCATATAATTTAAATTTCCAACCTTTTTTTCTAATGTATTTTCTACATATAGGTTTACCTATTTCTTGTAATAATGTTGCCCATTTTAACCATAAATTATTAGTATTAATATTATCTAATACTTTTAGTGTATGTATAAAAATATTTTTATAAAAAAATTTTTTAAATTTATTTTTAAAAGGTATAAATTCAGGTAATATAATAGATAAAAAACCAAAATTTAACATTAATTTTAAACCAATAGAAGGTTTTTTAGATAATAATATTTTATTAAATTCTTGAATTATTCTTTCTATTGATACTATTCTAATTCTATCTATATTTTCTATTATAGATTTTCTTAAATTTTTTTTTAACTTAAAATTAAGTTGAGAAGAAAATCTTATAGCTCTTATCATTCTTAATGGATCATCATAAAAAGTTTTATTAGGATTAATAGGGGTTTTAATTATTTTTTTTTTTAAATCATTTAATCCATTAAATGTATCTATTATTTTACCATAACTATTAATATTTAAACTTACAGCTATAGAATTAATTGTAAAATCTCTTCTATTTTGGTCTTCTATAATAGATTTATAAATTTTAACTTTGGGTTTATTATTGTATATATTATAATATTCTTTTCTAGTACTTACAAATTCTATATTATAATTTTTATATTTTACAATAGCTGTTTTAAATCTCTTAAAAAAAAAAATATTTTTAGATAATATTTTTTTAGCAAAAAATTTAGCTAATTTAATGCTATTCCCTGTAGTTACTATATCTATATCAAAAGATTTTTTTTTATATAAAAAATAATTTCTTACATATCCACCTATTAAATAAGTTTTATATTTTAATTTTTTACTTATTATAGATATATAAAAAAAAATTTTTTCTTTAAATAAAATTTTATTTAATTTTTTAATCATAATTTAAATAAATTATATTATAATAATTTTTTTAAGAAAAATGATATTACCTATAATATTATATAATAATAAAAAAAATAAAAAAATATTAAGAAATAAAAATTATAATGTTAAAAAACATATTAATATTAATAATATTATTAATGATATGTTTGAAACTATGATTTTTAATAATGGTATAGGATTATCGGCCCCTCAAATAGGTATTAATATAAATTTATTTATAATAGGTATTAATAATAAAAAAATGGTTTTTATAAATTCTAAAATAGAAAAATATAGTACTAAAAAAGTATTTAGTAAAGAAGGTTGTTTAAGTTTACCTAATTTTAATAAAATTTTAAAAAGAAAAAAATATATATTAGCTAAATATTATGATTATAAATGGAAAAAACATAATAAAAAAATAAAAAAAGATTTATCAATAATTTTTCAACATGAATATGATCATATAAAAGGTAAATTAATTATAGATTATTAATAAAATATATTATATTATAATAAACAATTATAAAAATATTAAAAATGGATTTATTAAAAAAAATAAAAAACAATTGGATAAAAAAATTTTCTTATCCATTAGTAATATCAGGACCATGTAGTGCTGAAAGTGAAGAACAATTAATAAAAATTGCTAAAGATTTAAATAAATCTTATGTAGAAGTATTAAGAGCAGGTATATGGAAACCTAGAACAAAACCTGGTATGTTTGAAGGAGTAGGTGAAATAGGATTAAAATGGATGTTAAAAGCTAAAAAAGAAACTAATTTATTATTAGCAACTGAAGTAGCTAATAAAAATCATGTAAATATTGCTTTAAAAAATAAAATTGATATAATATGGATAGGTGCTAGAAGTACTTGTAGTCCTTTTACAATCCAAGAAATAGCAGATAATTTAAAAAATTATAAAAATATAGTTTTAATTAAAAACCCAATTAATTTAGATATGGAATTATTAATTGGTGCTTTAGAAAGATTAGTAAAAAATAATATTAAAAATATAGGTATTATTCATAGAGGTTTTTCTATATATAAAAGTTGTAAATATAGAAATTTACCATGTTGGTTAGAAATGTTAAATTTTAAAAAAAAATATCCTAATATTCCTATAATATGTGATCCTTCTCATATATCTGGTAATACTGAAAATATTTATGAAATATCTAAAAAAGCTATAGAATTTGGTTATGATGGATTAATGATTGAAACTCATAATAATCCTAAAAAAGCATTAAGTGATTCTCAACAACAAATTACTCCTAATGAATTAACAAATATTTTAAATAAAATTTTATTAAATAAAAAAAATCAAAAAAAATATATTAAAAATATTAATATTCATAGAAATAATATAAAAGAAATAGATGAAAATATTTTACATTTATTAAGTAAAAGATTTATTTCTTCTTTAGAAATAGGTAAAATTAAAAAAAAATATAAAATAGAAATTTTACAAAAAGAAATAATGAAAAAAATAAAAGAAAATTATAAATTAATAAGTAAAAAATTAAATTTAGATGATTCATTTATACAAATAATTTTTGATGAAATACATAAAAAATCTTTAGAAATACAAAATAAAATTTAAATAAATAAAAAAATATTATTAATATTAATTTAAATTAATATTAATAATATTTTTTTAATTTTTTTCTTTCCATTTCTTCTTTTTTTTTAAATATTTTTTTTTTATCATAAATTTTTTTTTTTTTAGAAATATAAATTTCTATTTTAACATATCCATTAATAGAAAAAAAAATTTTAGTAGGTATAATAGTATAATTATTATTAAATTTTAATTTTTGATTTATTTTATAAATTTCTTTTTTAGTTAATAATAATTTTATTTTTTTTTTATTAAAATTTAAAATAAAAATTTCATTATTAATAATTTTACAATATGTATTATTAATATTAATTTTATTTAATCTAATTAATTTTACTAATTTACCTGATAAAACTAGACCAGCATTAAATTTATTTATTAAATAATAATCATAAAATGCTTTTTTATTAATAATATTTTTCATTTTTTTTTAAAAAAAATGATCACGACAGGATTCGAACCTGTGACCAACTGCTTAGAAGGCAGTTGCTCTATCCATCTGAGCTACGTGATCAAAATTAAAATAAACTAAATTATCGGGGTAACAAGATTTGAACTTGTGTTCTCCTGGTCCCAAACCAGGCGCGATAAACCAGACTACGCTATACCCCGTACTATAATTATATATTAATATTAATATATAATATTAATATAATTATTTTAAATATAAATAATACGGAGAGTATGGGATTTGAACCCATGTAGCTAAAGCTGACAGTTTAGCAAACTGTTCCGTTAAACCACTCCGGCAACTCTCCAATAAAATAATATTAAATAATATTTAATATTAATTAAAATTAAATATTAATTAATGATAAAAAAATATTTTGAGGTAAATCTATTTTACCTATCTTACTCATTTTTTTTTTACCTTTTTTTTGTTTATTTAATAATTTCATTTTTCTAGATATATCACCACCATAACATTTTGAAGTTACATCTTTTCTAAATGCTTGTATAGTTTCTCTAACTACTATTTTATTATTAATTAAAGCTTGAATAGGTATTTTAAATTGTTTTTTAGGAATTAATTTTTTTAATTTTTTACAAATTTTTTTAGCTTTTTTAAAAGCACTATCAATATGTGATAAAAAAGAAAAACTATCTATAATAATATTATTAATATAAATATCTACTTTAACTATATTTGATTTTTTAAAATTTATAAATTTATAATTAAAAAATGTAAATCCTTTAGTTAAAGATTTAAGTTTATTATAAAAATCAAATATTATTTCACAAAATGGAATATTAAATTTTAATTTTATTTTTGATAAAGATAAATAAGTTTGATTTTTTAAAATTCCTCTTTTTTTAAAACAAAAAGATAAAATTTTACCTATATATTTACTATAAGTTGAAATTATAATTTCTACATATGGTTCTTTTATATAAGAAATATCACTTTTTTTAGGTAAATCTAATGGATTATTTATTTTTATTTTTTTTTTATTTTTTAAATATATTTTGTATTCTACATTAGGTATTGTAGTAATTATTTTAATTTTGTATTCTCTAAATATTCTTTCTTTAATTATTTCAAAATGTAAAATACCTAAAAATCCACATCTAAATCCAAATCCAAAAGTATTAGAAAAATCTTTACAAAAAGAAAAAGAATAATCATTAAGTTTTAATTTTTTAATAGCATTTTCTAAATTTTTATAATCTTTATTATCAATAGGATAAATTCCTATAAATACCATTTGTTTTAAAATATTTAATTTTATTATATTTTTAATATTTTTATCATTACTAGATACAATAGTATCACCTATTTTTATAAAGTCTAAATTTTTTGTTTTATATAAAAAAAAACCTACATTACCAGCATATATTTTTTTATTAAATTTTTTTTTTTCTAAATTTAATTCTCCTAATTCATCTATTTTAATAATTTTTTTATTAGATAAAAATTTTATTTTATCATTTTTTTTTAAAATACCATTAAATATTCTAAAAAAAACTTTTATTCCCTTAAAATTATCATAATATGAATCAATTATTAAAGCTTTTAAAGGTAATTTATTATTTCCTTTAGGAAAAGGTATTTTTTCTATAATAAATTTTATTAATTTATTTATACCTATACCTTTTTTAGCACTAATATGTAATATGTCTTTATCATTACATTTTAATAATTTTTTAACATCATTTATTACATTATTATAATTAATATTTAAATCTATTTTATTTAAAACAGGAATTATATATTTTTTTTTTTTTAATGCAAAATTTAAATTTGAAATAGTTTGAGATTGAATATTTTTTGATATATCTATTAATAATAAAGCTCCTTCACTAGCTATTATTGATTTATATACTTCATAAGAAAAATCAGCATGACCAGGAGTATCTATTAAATTTAATAAATAAATTTTATTTTTAAATTTATATTTTATTTGAATAATATGATTTTTAATTGTTATACCTTTTTCTATTTCTAAATCCATATTATCTAATAATTTTTTTTTATTATCAGTATTAGTATATTCTAATAATTTAGAAGCTAAAGTACTTTTACCATGGTCTATATGAGCTATTATACAAAAATTTCTTATATATTCTATTTTCATATTTGATATATTATTATAATAATAAAAATAAAAAAAAATGTTTGAAAATTATATAATTAAAAAATTAAAAAAAATAAAAAATAAAAATGATATTTATTATTTTTTAAATAAAAAAGGTAAAAAAATATCTAAAAAATATCCTAATAAATATATTAAAAATAAATTTTTAATAAATAATTGTCAAACTAATGTATGGTTATATTTAAAATATAAAAATAATAAATTATCTTTAAAAGGTAAATCTGATTCTAATATAATAAATGGTATATTATATATAATAATAAATATTTATAATAATAAAACACCTTTAAAAATAATAAAATATAAAATAAAAATTTTTAAAAAATTAAATTTTATTGAAATATTATCTTTTAATAGATATAATGGTATTTTTTTAATTATTAAAAAAATAAAAAATCATGCTTTATTAAATTTTAAAAAGCAATAAAATTTAAATTTTATTGCCTTTTAAAAAAAATATTTTAAAAATTTAATTTTTATTACATCATCCCTCCACCAGTATTAGGCATTTGTGGTAATGATGAATCATCTTTTTTAATATCTGTTATTACACATTCAGTAGTTAAAATCATACCTGCTACAGAAGCTGCATTTTCTAAAGCTACTCTAGTAACTTTAGTAGGGTCTATTATACCAGCTGATAACATATTTTTATATTTACCTTCTTTAGCATCATAACCAAAATCATCTTTACCTTTATATACTTTAGCTACTACTACTGATCCTTCTTTACCTGAATTTTCTACTATTTGTCTTAAAGGTTCTTTTAAAGCATTTTTTACTATTTTAATACTTGTATTTTCTTCTATATTATTACTTTTTATTTTATCTAATATTTTTATAGCACGTAAAAGAGCTACTCCTCCACCTACTACTATACCTTCTTCAATAGCTGCTCTAGTAGCATTTAAAGCATCTTCTACTCTATCTTTTTTTTCTTTCATTTCTATTTCAGAAGCTGCTCCTATATATAAAATAGCAACACCACCAGATAATTTAGCTAAACGTTCTTGTAATTTTTCTTTATCATATTCCGAATCACTAGTTTGTATTTGTGATTGAATTTGTTTTATTCTTTCATTAATTTTATTATTATCCCCTAATCCATTAACTATAATAGTATTTTCTTTTTCAATAATTACTTTTTCACATTTACCTAAAAAATTTATATTAATATCATCTAATTTATTACCTATTTCTTCTGTTAATACTATACCACCTGTTAATATAGCTATATCTTCTAACATTAATTTTTTTCTATCTCCAAAACCAGGTGATTTTACAGCTGCTACTTTTATAGTACCTCTAATTTTATTTACTACAAGAGTTGCTAAAGCTTCACCTTCTACTTCTTCAGATATTATTAATAAAGGTTTATTATATTGAGCTATTAATTCTAAAACCGGTATAAGATCTTTCATAGAAGATATTTTTTTATCACATAATAAAATATATGGATTATCTAATTCAACAATCATTTTTTCAGTATTAGTAACAAAATAAGCTGATTGATAACCTCTATCAAATTGCATACCTTCTACTACTTCAATAGTTGTTTCTATTCCTTTAGCTTCTTCTACTGTTATAACTCCATTTTTACCTACTTTTTCAAAAGCATTAGCTATTAATTCACCTATTTCATTATCATTATTAGCAGATATAGAAGCTACTTGTTTAATTTTTTCATTGCATACTTTTTTAGATTTTTTTTTTAAATAATTAACAATTTCATTAACTGCTTTATCAATACCTCTTTTTAAATCCATAGGATTAGCACCTGCTGCTACATTTTTAAATCCTTCTTTTACAATAGATTGAGCTAATAAAGTAGCTGTAGTTGTACCATCACCTGCTATTTCATTAGTTTTAGATGCTACTTCTTTAACCATTTGTGCACCTAAATTTTCTATATTATCTTCTAATTCTATTTCTTTAGCTACTGTAACACCATCTTTTGTAACTTGTGGTCCACCAAAAGATTTTTGTAATACTACATTTCTACCTTTTGGACCTAAAGTTATTTTAACAGCATTAGCTAATATATCAACTCCTTTTTTTAATTTATCTCTTGCATCTATATCAAATTTAATATTTTTTGCCATAATTAATTTTAGTTTAATTTTATTTTATTATTGCTAATATATCATTTTCATGCATTATAAGATATTCTTTATCATTTATTTTTAAATCAGTACCAGAATATTTACCATATAATACTTTATCACCATTTTTAACTGTCATATTATAATTTTTTTTACCAGGACCTACTGCTATTACTATTCCTTTTTGAGATTTTTCTTTAGCTGTATCTGGAATAATAATACCAGATTTAGTTTTATTTTCTACTGGTAAGGGTTCTATTATAACACGATCATGTAAAGGTTTAATATTTATTTTTTTCATTTTTAATATTTATTTATATTATATTTATATATTAATATATTTTTTTTTAAAAAAAAAAAAATTAATAAATTTTACCTATTAATGTTGCTGAATTATTTTTTATTATTTTAACATTTACATAATCACCAATATTTTTATTTTTTTTAGGGAAAATAACAACAAAGTTTTGAGAATTTCTACCATAATAATAATTATTATTTTTTTTAGATATACCTTCTATTAAAATATTTTGTACAGTATTTATATATTTTTTTAATCTAAAAAAAGAATGTTTTCTTTGTAAAAGAATTATTTCTTTTAATCTTTTTTTTTTAATATTTATTGGTATATTATCTTTTAATTTTTTAAAAGCATATGTATTTTTTCTATGTGAATAACAAAACATATAACCATAATCATATTTAACATATTTCATTAAATTTAATGTATCTATATGATCTTTATCTGTTTCTGTACAAAAACCTGTTATTATATCATATGATAAAGCACAATCTGGTATTTTTTTTTTAATATTTTCTATTAAATTAATATATTCTATTCTAGAATATTTTCTATTCATTAATTTTAATATTCTATTACTACCTGATTGAAATGGTAAATGTATATATTTACATATATTATCATATTTTTTAATTGTTTTAATAACTTCTAAAGACATATCATGAGGATTAGATGTAGTAAATCTAATTCTAATATTAGGTAATGATTTAGCTATTATTTTTAATAATTTAGAAAAATTTATTGATTTTTTAAATTTATTATTAATAATATTTTTTTTAATATAATTTTTTTTATTCCATAAATATGAATCTACATTTTGTCCTAATAATATTATTTCTTTATATCCTTTTTTATATAAAATTTTACATTCTTTTAATATATTATAAGGACTTTTATTTTTTTCTCTACCTCTAGTAAATGGTACTACACAAAATGTACACATATTATCACATCCTCTAGATATAGTTACAAATGATGAAATTTTATTTTTAGAATATAATTTATTAGGTATTAAATTATCATAATTTTCTTTATTTGAAAAAATTACATTATAATAATATTTAGATTTATTATTATTTAATAATTTAATAATATTAGGTATTTTTCTATATTGATCTGGACCTATTATAAAATCTAATATTTTTTTTTTAAAAAAATATTTATAATCTATTATTTTAGACATACAACCTATTAATCCTAATAATATATTTTTTTTTTTTTTTAAAAAATTTAAAAATAATAATCTATTATAAATAGTATCTTCAGCTTTTTTTCTTATTGCACATGTATTTATAAATATAATATCTGCTTTATAAATATTATTGACATATATAAAATTTTTTTTTATTAAAATATTAATAATAATTTCATTATCATAAATATTCATTTGACAACCATAACTCTCTATATAAAAATATTTAATCATTTTTATTTTTATATTAATATTTAATTAAATAATTATAATTATTATATACAATTCTTTTTAATTCATAAACAAATAATTCTATATCTAATAAACTATTAAATATACTAAAAGATATTCTTATAGAAGTAGTTTTTTTTATATATTTTTTTTTAATAATATTTTTTAATACATGAGAATTTTTATGTAAATTACAAGAACTACCTTTAGAAATCATTATTTTTTTTAAATCTAATTTAATATGTAATAAATCATCTTTTATAGGTAATCTAATATTTAAAATATAAAAAGAACTTTTTTTTAAATTATTAGATAATCCATTAAATTTTATATTTAAAATATTTTTTTTTAAAAGATTAATACATTTTTTTTTTAAAAAAATTATTTTTTTTTTATCTTTTAAAAAATTTTTATTATTAACTTCTAAAGCCTTACATAAAGATAATATACCATATAAATTTTCTGTACCAGATCTTATCCCCCTTTCTTGAAATCCTCCATTAATAAAATTATTTAAAATAATATTTTTTTTAATATAAACAAAACCTATACCAAAAGGTCCATAAAATTTATGTGCACTAGCAGTAAAAAAATCACATAATATTTTTTTAACATTTAATTTAAAATGACCTACAAATTGAATAAAATCAGAATGAAAAAAAATTTTTTTATTATTTTTATTTTTATTTATAATATTACCTATTTTATTAATATTATTTATATTACCTATTTCATTATTAACATACATAATACTTACTAAAGTATTAGTTTTAATATTATTTAATATTTTTTTAAAATTTTTTAAATTTAAATTTCCTAAATTATCATTTTTAATAAAAAAAATTTTTATATTTTTTTTTTTATTATAAATAATAGTATTTAACACTGATAAGTGTTCTAATTTAGAAGTTATAATATTCTTAATATTAAATGTTTCTATAATTGATTTTATTATTAAATTATTACCTTCAGTACCACCAGAAGTAAAATAAATTTCTGAAGCATCACAATTAATAATTTTAGATATTTTTTCTCTAGAAATTTCTATATAATATTTTGATTTTCTACCAAACAAATGAAAAGAAGAAGGATTAGAATAATTTTTTTTTTCTATACATTTTTTATAAACTTTTATTACTTCTTTTCTCATTCTACAATTAGATGCATTATCTAAATAAATAAATTTTTTATTCATTTTTTTTTATATCATACCAGGACATCTAGGAAAAGGTATAACATCTCTAATATTTTTCATACCAGTTATAAATTGTACAAATCTATCAAATCCTAATCCAAACCCACTATGATATATAGTACCTAATTTTCTTAAATTTAAATACCAATTAATTTTATTTTTTTTAATATTCATTTCTTTTAATCTAATTAATAATTTTTTATAAGAATATTCTCTTTCTGAACCTCCTATAATTTCACCTATATTAGGGAATAATATATCTATTGATTTAGTAGTTAAATTATCTTTATTAACTTTCATATAAAAAGGTTTAATTTTTTTAGGAAAGTTATATATTATAATAGGTATATTTTTTTTAAAAATATTTTTAAATAAAAAATTTTCATAATTAGAACTAATATCATCTCCCCAATTAATATTATAATTATTTTTATTTAATAATTTTATTATATTATTATAACTTATTTTAATAAATTTTTTTTTATAAATATTTTTTAATTTTTTAATTAAATTATTATTATTATAATTTTGTAAAAAATTTAATTCTTCAATACATTTATTTAAAATACTTTTTATTAAATATTTAATTAATTTTATAGATAAATTTATTAATTTATTTAAATTATAAAACATTATTTCAGGTTCTACCATCCAAAATTCAGATAAATGTTTATTAGTATTAGAATTTTCAGCTCTAAAAACAGGACCAAATGTATAAACTTTTTTTAATCCTAACATAGCACTTTCAGCTTCTAATTGACCTGATACTGTTAAATTAGTTTTACAACCAAAAAAATCATTTTTATAATTTTTAGATTTACAATTTTTTAATATTGTTACATTAAATAAATTACCTATACCTTCTGTATCATTATTAGTAATTATTGGAGTATGTACATAAAAAAAATTTTTTTTATTAAAAAAATTATGTATTTTAATAGATAAATTATGTCTTATTCTCATAATAGAAGAAAATATTTTAGTTCTAAATCTTAAATATTTTTGTTTTCTTAATTTAAATAAATTATGAAATTTATTTTGTAAAATACTATTATTAAAAAAATTTTTATCTATTTTACCATATATTTTAATATAAAATGGTATAATTTCAATTTTATTATCTTTTAATAAGATTAATTTTCCTAATACTTTTAATGGTATTCCTATATTTATTTTTTTTATTTTTTTTTTAAATTTTTTATTTAAAATTATTTGTATATTTTTAATAGTAGAACCATCATTAATTTCTAAAAATAAATTATTTCTAAAAAATTTAACCCAACCTTTAATTAATATATTTTTATTAATTAATTTTTTTTTATTTAATATAATATATTTAATACTATAATGTTTTATATTCATTTTATATTTTTAAAATTTTTTCTTTTTTTAATTTAAAAATTTTTTTTAAATAATTTATTTTTATATCTAAAATTTTTTGTATTTCTTTTTTTATTATTATTTTTTCATCTTTAGATATATTTTTATTTTTTGTAATAAAATTATTATATTTATTTCTTATTTTTCTTAAAGTAATTTTAATTTTTTCTAATTCTATTTTAATTTTTTTTATTAAATTAATTCTTTTTTCTTCAGTTAAAAAAGATAACTTAAAAAAAATATCATTTTCTTTATTAAAAATAGTTCCTTCAATATCACTTTTTAATAAACTTTTTTTTATTAAATTAATATTTTTTTTTTCATATGGTGTAATTTTTAATGTAATTTTATTAATTACATTAATATTTGATAAATCAAATATATTATAAATTTTATTATTAATATTTATTTTTATATTTTTTAACATTGTTGTATTAACTATACCCAAATGAATATTAGATAAATAATATATAAAAAAATTTATAGTTTTATTAAATTCTAATTCTATTTTTTTTAAATAATTTTTATTAATCATTTTTATTTTAAATTAAAAATATATTATTAATATTTTTTTCAATTTTTTTTGAAATTATATTAATATTTTCTTTATATATTTTAGATATTTTTATTAAAATATAATATAAATAACTTGGATTATTATAACCTTTAAAAGGAAAAGGTATTAAATAAGGTGAATCAGTTTCTAAAATAATATTAGATAAATCTATTTTTTTTAAAAAATTAGAAATTTTATTTTTTTTAAATGTTATTAATCCACCTATACCTAGTTTTAAATTATATTTTTTTATACAATATAAAGCTTGTTCTAAATTACCTGAAAAACAATGTATTACCCCACCATATTTTATATTTAAATTAATATTAAAAAATTCATTAAAAGAATTTCTAATATGTAAACAAACTGGTAATTTATATTTATTAGCTAATTTTATTTGTTTTTTTAAAGCATAAATTTGTAATTCTATATTTTTATTTTTATATAAATCTATACCTATTTCACCTATACCTATAAATTTTTTTCTTTTTTTTTTTAAATAATTATTTATAATTAATAATTCTTTATTAACATTTTCATAATTTAATAAATAATTTGGATGTAATCCTATCATAGAAAAAATATTATTATATTTTTTTTTTATTTTAAACATTAATTTTAAATTTTTACTACTTAATGAAGGCATAAAAAATCTATAAATAAAATTTTTTTTAGATATATTAATAATATTTTTAATATTAGGAAGAAGTTTTTTATCATATAAATGTACATGAGTATCAGTAATTTTCATTTTTTTATATTTTTTTTAAAATTGGTATACCTAAAATTTTCATTGTTTTATATAAAATACTTAATATTATTTTACATATATTTAATCTTATATTTTTTATATATATATTATTATTAATAATTTTATTTTTTTGATAAAAATTATTAATTTTTTTTGATAATAAAAAAATATAATTTATTAAAATAGATGGATCATAATTTTTAGATGTTTTTAATAAAACATCATAATATTTTATTATATTAATAATAATATCTTTTTCATTTTCTTTAAAAAAAGAATTATATTTTTTCTTTATTAAAAATAAATTATAATTATTTTTATTTATTATTGAATAAATTCTAACATATGTATATTGAATATATATAGCAGTATTACCCTTTAAATCTAATGATTTTTTAAAATCAAAATTTATTATTTTATTAGGATTAATTTTTAAAAATTGATATTTTATAGTACTTATTGATATTTTATTTATATTTTTTTTTTTTATTTTTTTTTTTTTATTTTTAAATTCACTTTTAACATATTTATACATTTTATATAAAAAATTATCTATAAAAATTATATTTTTACCTTCTCTTGATTTTATTTTTTTACCTAAAAAATTAACGGTATTATAAGATAAATGATATAAATTTTTAAATGATAAATTTAATTTTTTTAAAATATTAAACAATACTTTAAAATGAAAATTTTGTTCATTACCTACTACATATATTAATAAATATATTTTTTTATATTTTTTAAATCTATATAATATATTACCTATGTCTTGAGTAAGATATAAAGAAGTACCATTACTTCTTAATAAAATTATTTTTTTTTTTTTATATAAAAAATATATAGATTTTTTTTTTGATAAAAAAAAAATTTTTTTTTTAACACCTTCATAAATTTTTTTTTTACCTAAAAAATAAATATTACTTTCATAAATAGTTTCATTAAATTTAATATTTAATTTATTATAAGTTTCTTTAAATCCTTTTAAAACTAATGAATTTATTTTTTTCCAAATTTTAATACTTTTTTTATTTTTTTTTTCCCATTTTATTAATTCATTATTTATTTTTTTAAATAAATAAGATTTTTTAATAGAATTTTCTTTATTTAAATTATATTTTTTAGATATAATTTCAATTTCTTTTTTAAATTCTTTTTCAAATTTAAAATATAATTTACCTACTAAATGATCACCTTTTATTTTTTTATATTTATATAATTTTTTTTTTTTAAAAAATAATTTCCAAGCTATTATAGCTTTACATATATGAATTCCTCTATCATTTATTATTTGACTTTTTATTACTTTAAATCCTATATTTTTATATATATTAGATATTGTATCTCCAATTAAAATATTTCTTAAATGACCTATATGTAAAGGTTTATTAGAGTTAGGTGATGAATATTCTATTATTATTAATTTATTATAATTTTTTATATTATATATATATTTATTAATATTAAATTTTTTTTTAAAAAAATTATTTATTATTTTTCTATAAAAGTTATTTTTTAAAAAAATATTTAAATAATTATTTTTTATTTCATATTTATAAATATATTTATTAATTTTTTTTTTTAAAAAATTACCTAATTTAATATAAAATTTTATATCTAAAATATTAGATATTATAATAGTTATATCACCGTATTTTTTTTTTTTATTATATAAAATTTTTAAATTATTTAATTTTTTATTATATATTTTATAAAATAAATTTTTAGATATTTTTTTTATTTTAAATATTAATTTAAATTTAATCATTTAATTTTTTTTAAAAAATTTAATTTTATTTTAATATGACTTATATTTTAAATATAAATGAAAATAATAATAATATATCTTATAATGATAAATTTTTTTTAAAAATAAAAGATAATAATTTTTTACATTATAATATCAATAATAATTTTAACATTAAAAAATTAAATGCTATATGTTTTAATATAGGACCTTCTAAATCTTATTTTAAGATAAGAAGTTTATTATCAGCAGCTAAAGGTATATGTTTATCTTTAAAAATACCATTAATTATTATAGATGATTTTTTAATTTTAATTAATAAAAAATTAAATTTAATTAAAAAATATAAAAATATTATATATATAATATATTCTTATAATAAGAAAAAAATTTTTTATAAAAAATATAATGTTAAAAAAAAAAAAATATCATTATTTAAAAAATATTTTAAAAAAAAAATAAATATAAAAAATAATTTATTTTTTATATATAAAGAAAATAAAAATTTAATAAAAAAAAATAAAATAATTATAAAATATAATATTAATGATATAATATATTTATCATATAAATTATATAAAAAAAAAAAATTTATTAAAAATATAAATTCATGTGAACCAATATATTTATAAAATAAAATGAATAATAATTATTTAAAAAAATATAAAATAAAAATATATAAATCTCCATTTAATAAATATAAAACTATTTTTTGTATAAAAAGAAAAAAATTTTTTTTATTTAAAAATGAAGAAATATTAAGACAAAAAATAATTTTATTTTTAATAAAAAAAAAAAAATATAATTTATATGATATTGAAGTAGAAAAAAAAATAATAATAAAAAAAAAAATTCATAAAATAGATATTTTAATTAAAAAAAAAAATATACCATATATAATAATAGAATGTAAATCACCTAAAAATAAAATAACAAAAAATAATTTTTATCAATTACTAAATTATAGTAATTATTTTAATAATAAATATTTTTATTTAACTAATGGTAATGAAAATTTTTATATTAAAAAAAAAAATAATAAAATAAAATTTATAAAAAAAATAAATAATATTATATAATATTATATTCAATATATTTTATTAAATCTATTAATTTTTTAGAATAAGATATTTCATTATTATACCAAGATATTATTTTTAAAAATTTTTTATTTAACATTGTACTTCTTTTTGAATCAAATATAGATATTCTAATATCATCTAAAAAATCACTTGATATTAATTTTTTTTTATTATATCCTAATATACCTGAAAGTTCATTTTTAGAATAAAATTTTATTATATTTTTAACATCTTTATAAGATGTAGATTTATTAATTTTAATATTTAAATCTATTAATGAACTATTTATATTAGGTACTATTAAATCTAATCCTTTTATTTTATTTTTTAATTCAGGTATTATTAAATTAATTTTTTTTTTAAATTTATTTTTTATAGGAATAATATTATTTAAAAATGAACGACATTTTATAATATTTTTATTTTTTAAATTTAAATCATCTATTATAGTTAATTTATTATTTAATGATTTAATATTTGTTGCTAAACATTCATTAATAATAAATTCTTTATGTAATACTTTTAATATAATAGCTAAACAATTTATAGAACTAGAAGAACTAGAAATTATATTATTATCTTTATTTATTAATTTATGATTTAATCCTAAAATAAAAATAGGTATTTTTTTATTTTTAGGATAATAAGTAAATATTACTTTTTTAGCTCCTGATTTAATATGATTATATAAATTATTTTCATTTTTTTTTTCTGTTTCTATTATATATTTTGCATTTATTTTATCCCATTTAAAATTTTTTTTTTCATTAGTTATTCTAATAATATGTTTATTATTTATAATAATATTATTATTATTTTTAATAATATTAATTTTAGGTAATCTATGTATAGTATCATATTTTAATATATAAATTAAATTATCTATATCAATTAATTTTTCATTTTTAATATTTATACCTACTATTTTAATATTACTATTACTATTTTTAATAGTTAAATAAATAATCATTTTAACTATTCTATTAAATCCATTTATTCCTATTTTTATCATTTTTTTTAAAATTATAATTTCTTTTTTTTAAAAAAAAAATTTATTTTTTTTTAAAAAAAAATGTTTTTTAATATTAAAAATATAATAAAATTACAGAAATCTAAAAAATATAGGATTAAAAGTAATTATATAATAGTAGAAGGTAATAGAGAAATATTAATGGCATTAAATGGTAATTTTAAATTATATAAAATTTATATTTGTAAAAATATTTTTTATAAAAAAAAAAAAAAATTTTGTTTTTTAAAAAAATTTATAATTAAAATAAATAAAATTAATTATAGTAAAATAACTTATAGAAAAAAAACAGAAGGTATATTAGGTATTTTTTATAAAAAAAAAATAAATTTTAAAAAAAAAATTAAAAAAATAAATTTTAAAAAAAAAAAAATAATAATTATAGATAATATTGAAAAACCTGGTAATATAGGTGCTATAATTAGAACTATAGAAGCAACAAAAATAATTAATTATATTATTTTTTTGAAAAAAAAAGATATATATAATCCTAATATTATTAGATCTAGTTTAGGTTGTATTTTTATAATCCCTATCTTAATACTTAATTTTAAGTTAATTAAAAAATATATTTTATTAAATAAATCAATTTATTTATTAGGTACTTCTATAAAAAAAAAAAATAGTATATGTTTATATAAATATAATATTAATTATATTAAAAAAAGTATTTGTATAATATTAGGTAATGAACATTATGGTATATCTAATATATATAAAAAATATATTAAAAATAATATAAATATTCCAATGTATGGAATAATAAATTCATTAAATGTTAGTAATTCATTTTCTATTATTATTTATGAAATTTTAAGAAAAATAAAATTTAATTAAATATTTTTAATTAAATCGTTTTTTATTTTTTTAAAAATTTTTTTATTTTCTTTAAAATATTTTATTAAGTTATTTTTACCTTTACAAATATTTTTATTATATAAATTATACCATGAACCATTTTTTTTAATAATATTCATATTTAATCCTAAATTAAAAATATCTATATATTTACATATACCTTTACCATATAAAATATAAAATTCAGCTATTCTAAAAGGTGGATATAATTTATTTTTAACTACTTTAACTCTTACTTTATTACCTATTATTTTATCTTTTTCTTTATAATATCCTATTTTTCTTATATCTAACCTTATAGAAGAATAAAATTTTAAAGCATTACCACCAGTTGTTACTTCAGGATTACCAAATATAACACCTATTTTTTCTCTTATTTGATTAATAAATATTACTGTAGTTTTAGTTTTATTAATAATACCTATTAATTTTCTTAAAGCTTGAGACATTAATTTAGCATGTAATCCTATTCTTTGTTCTCCTATTTCTCCATTTAATTCACTTTTAGGTATTAAAGCAGCTACAGAATCAATTACTATTAAATCTATTATTTTAGATTTTATTAAATTATAAACTATTTCTAAAGCTTGTTCCCCATAATCTGGTTGAGAAATAATAAGATTTTTAATATTAATTTTTAGATTATTAGCATAATTAATATCAAATGAATGTTCAGCATCTATAAAAACACAAATACCATTTTTTTTTTGAGATTCAGATATTGCATGCATAGCTAATGTAGTTTTACCTGAAGATTCAGGACCAAATATTTCTATTATTCTACCTTTTGGATAACCTAAAATTCCTAAAGCTAAATCTAAACTTAATGAACCTGATTTTATTACTTCTATTTTCACTTTATTATTATTATTCATTATCATAATAGAACCTTTACCATAATTATTTTCTATATTAGATAATATTTTTTTTATTTTTTTTTTAAACATTATAATTTTAATTTAAAAAAATATTTAATTTTTTAATTTTTAAAAAAAGATTTTAAATATTTTTTATTTAATTTAATAATTTTTTTTTCTTTTTTTTCTTTTATATTATAAAATATATTAAAAAATATTTTTTCACATATATATTTAAGACCTCTAGCTCCTAATTTTAATTTTATAGCTTTTTTAGCTAAAAAATTTAAAAAATAATCATCATATTTTATATAAATATTATCTATTTTTAATAATTCTATATATTGATTAATTAATGAATTTTTAGGTTTTATTAAAATTTTTTTTAAATATTCTTTATTTAATTTTTCTAAATTTATTATTATAGGTAATCTACCTATTATTTCTGGTATAATTCCAAAATTTTGTAAATCTTTTGTATTAATATAATTTAAATAATTTTTTTTTTTAAATTTATATTTATTGTTAATAACATTATATCCAATATTGTTTTTATTAATTCTATTTTTTATTATATTATTAATCCCTTCAAATGTACCACCTACAATAAATAATATATTATCTGTTTTAATAGGTATCATTGATTGTTCAGGGTGTTTTCTACCTATATAAGGAGAAATATAAACAATAGAATTTTCAAAAAATTTTAATAAAGATTGTTGAACACCTTCACCTGATACATCTCTTGTTATAGATGGATTTTTATTTTTTCTAGATAATTTATCAAATTCATCTATATATACTATACCTTTTTCTGTTAAATCTATATTATAATTAGAAACTTGTAATAATCTAGTTAATATATTTTCTACATCTTCACCTACATATCCAGCTTCAGTAAATACAGTAGCATCTACTATTATAAAAGGTACATCTAATATTTTAGAAATAGTTTTAGCCATTAAAGTTTTACCTGTCCCAGTATCTCCTATTATTAATATATTAGATTTTTCCATTTCTATATTTTTTTCTTTTAAAAGAAATAATTTTTTATAATGATTATATATAGAAACAGATAAAATTTTTTTTGCATTATTTTGACCTATTATATAATCATCTAATTTTTTTTTAATTTCTTTAGGATTATTAAAATAATTCATATTATTTTTTTTTATTTAAAATTTTATCTATCATACCATATTCTTTAGCTTTATTAGAATCCATCCAATAATCTCTATCAGCATCTTTTTCTATTTTATCTAAATTATTAGAAGTATGTATAGAAATAATATTATATAATTCTTTTTTTAATTTTTTAATTTCTTTAGCTTTAATTTCTATATCTGATTCTTGACCATTTAAATTTTTAATAATTGGTTGATGTATCATAATTCTAGAATG
>CP099822.1:0-82500 GCA_029851105.1 Candidatus Shikimatogenerans bostrichidophilus | reverse complement strand
TTGACTTTTAAATAATGTTTAATTTTTTAATATTAAGAGAATCATAATTTTATTAGAAAATTTATAAAAATGTCAAAAAACTAAATAAAATTATTATATAATAAATTAAAATTTTATTTTTTAATTATATATATAATATTTTTATTAAAATATGGAGAATATCGGATTTGAACCGATGACCTTCTGAATGCAAATCAGATGCTCTACCACTGAGCTAATTCCCCCTTATTTTTAAATTTTTAATTTAAATAAAAAATTAAAAATAAGGATTAATTTTAAAAAAAATAATTTAAACTAAAAGTAGTCTTGCGTGGAATTGAACCACGGACCTCTACATTATCAGTGTAGTGCTCTTACCAACTGAGCTACAAGACTAATTATTTTTTAATTAGTCAATTTAAATTATTTTTTTTTAAAAAATTTATATAAATTTAGAATTTTTTTAAATTTAAAATTATTTTAAAATTAAATTAATTAAATAAAATAAAATAAAACGGATATTTTCCAGCCACATCTTCCGATACGGCTACCTTGTTACGACTTAGCCCTAGTTATTAATTTTACTTTAATTAATACTTTTTATAGTATCCAATTTTGAGTAACATTAACTTCCATGGCTTGACGGGCGGTGTGTACAAGACCCGAGAACGTATTCACCGCGTCATTGCTGATACGCGATTACTAGCGATTCCAACTTCATAAAGTCGAGTTACAGACTTCAATCCGAACTGAGATTGATTTTAGAGATTAACTTATAGTCACCTATTTGTTACTTTTTGTATCAACCATTGTAGCACGTGTGTAGCCCAAGATGTAAGAGCCATGATGATTTGACGTCATCCTCTCCTTCCTCTAAACTTACGTTAGCTGTCTTATTAGATATCTCAGCATAATCTGTTAGCAACTAATAATAAGGGTTGCGCTCGTTAAAGGACTTAACCTAACACCTCACGGCACGAGCTGACGACAACCATGCAGCATCTTGTATACCGTCCGAAGACTAATCTATTTCTAAATTATTCGTTATACATTTAAACCTTGGTAAGATTCCTCGCGTACTATCGAATTAAACCACATGCTCCACCGCTTGTGCGGGTCCCCGTCAATTCCTTTGAGTTTCAATCTTGCGATCGTACTCCCCAGGTGGATCACTTATCACTTTCGCTTAATTACTGAATTTTTAAAATAAATCCAATAATTAGTGATCATCGTTTACGGCGTGGACTACCAGGGTATCTAATCCTGTTTGCTACCCACGCTTTCGTGCCTCAGTGTCAATATAATATTAGTAATCTGCCTTCGCTTTTGGTGTTCTATGTGATATCTAAGCATTTTACCGCTACTCCACATATTCCAATTACTCCATATTAATTCTAGATAAATAGTATCAATAACATTTTTATAATTAAGTTATAAGATTTCATTATTGACTTAAATATCCACCTACGCACCCTTTAAACCCAATAATTCCGGATAACGCTTGCATCCTCTGTATTACCGCGGCTGCTGGCACAGAGTTAGCCGATGCTTATTCGTATAATAACTTCAATATATTACAAAAAGTAATTTTTTATTCTTATACAAAAGTAGTTTACAACTTTATAGTTTTCTTCCTACACGCGAAATAGCTGGTTCAGAGTTTCCTCCATTGACCAATATTCCTCACTGCTGCCTTCCGTAGAAGTTTGGTCCGTGTTTCAGTACCAATGTGGGGGTACGCCCTCTCAGGCCCCCTACTGATCAAAGTCTTGGTAAGCTATTATCTTACCAACTAACTAATCAGGCATATGCTTTTATTTTGTCATTTTTATCTATTAAATAAAAACTTTTATAAAAAATCTTAGTAATTTTTTACATTATAGAATATTAATTCAATTTTACTTGAGGTATTTTCTAACAAAATGTAAATTACATATGTATTACTCACCCGTACGCCGGTCGTTACAATATAAAAATAAATTTTTATATTATAATCCCCTCGACTTGCATGTGTAAAGCTAATCGCTAGCGTTTATCCTGAGCCAGGATCAAACTCTTAATAAAATAATTTAATAATTATTATTAAAATAATTCCTAACTCAAAGAAATTCTAAATTTATATAATAATCAAATAGCAAGTATATTTTTTATATAAAAAATATTTTATATTTTAATTTAAAATATTTTTTATATAAAAAATATATTTTATATATAAAATATAAAAAAAAATATAAAAAACAAATTTAAATGAAAAAAAAAATTAATATACCTTATAGATTGATAAATAATTTTCCTTTATTAAAAAAAAAAGATAATTTTAAATTATTAGTTTATTATAAAAAAAAAAAAAAAATTGTTAATAAAAATTATAATTATTTATTTAAATTTTTTAAAAAAAAAGATCTTTTATTAAGAAATAATATAAAATTTATACCTTCTTTATTATATGGAATTAAAGAAAATACAAAATCAAAATTAAAAATATTTTTATTAAAAGAAATTAATAAAAAAAAAAATTTATGGGAAGTTTTAGTTAAACCAGCTAGAAAAATTAGAATAGGTAATATAATAATTTTTAAATTTAAAAAAAATTTAATATTAAAATCTAAAGTTATAAATAATACTAATTCAAGTGGAAGAATATTAAAATTTATTATTAATAATAATAAAAAATTAAAAAAAATTTTATTAAAATATGGTAAAATAAAATTACCTAATATAATTAAATTAAAAAATAAAAAAAATATTAATTTTTATCAAAATGTTTATTCTAAAATATTAGGCACTAATATATTACCAAATAATTCTATTAACTTATCTAAAATTTTTTTTTTAAAATTATTAATTAATAATATATATATATCAGATATTACAATATATAATAATATATATAACTTATTTAAGTTTAAAACTATTAAAGATTTAAATAAAAATAAAAATTTTTATGAAAAATTAATAATTAATAAAAAAAATAGTAAATTAATAAATAAAACATTAAAGTCTAAAAGAAAAATATGTGCATTAGGAATAGATATTTTAATTAATTTAGAAAATATAGTAAATACTAATATTAGTAAAAAAGTTTATCCTTTTAAAGGATGGATAAATAATAGTAATTTTATTTATAAAAAAAAATTTAATATAATTAATACATTATTAACAGATTTTCCTTATCCATATACTTTTAATTTTTTAATATTAAGTAATTTTTGTGGTGGTTATGATAAATTAATTAATATTTATAATCATGCTATAAATAATAATTATAAATTATTATCTTTTGGCGATATGTTATTAATAAAATAAAAAATGATAAAAAATAAAAATTATAGAATAATAGTTTTTCAAGATATTACTAATAAAAAATATTTTTTATGTAAATCTACTTTAAAAAGTAAATATAAAATTAAAATTAAAAATAAAATATATGATTTATATAAAATGGAAATTTCAATTTTTTCTCATCCATTTTATATAGGTAATTTAAAAAATAAAAAAATAACTGGTAGAATAGAAAAATTTAATAAAAAATATAAAAAATTTATTAAATATTAATATTTTCAATATCTAAATTAGATTTAGATTTAATTTTTAAATTATCATTTAATTTAAAAAAATTTTTTATTTGACCTAATAAAGCTATCATAGCTCCATTATCTTTTAAAAATTTTTTATTTTTAATATAAAAAAATTTAATTTCTTTTTTAGAATAATAATTAAATAATTTTTTAACTAAAAATTTATTACATGATACACCACCTGTTATTATTATTTTTTTAATTTTTGTTGTATATATAGCTTTATTTATTTTTTTTTTTAAAATAATAAAAATAGTTTCATGAAATGATCTACAAATATTAAAAATATTTTTTTTAATATTTATTTTTTTTTTTTTAATAAAATTTAAAATAAAAGTATTTAATCCACTAAAACTAAAATCTAATTTTTTAACTTTAGGTATAGGTAATTTATATTTAAATATTCCATATTTACTACATTTTTCCATTTTATTTGGTCCAGATAAATAATTAAACCCTAATATTATTGATACTTTATCAAATAATTCTCCTAATGTATTATCTAATGTTTTACCTATTGTTTTAATTTTAAAAAAATTTTTAACTATAAATAATTTAGTATGACCACCACTAATACTTAAACATAAAAATGGGAAATTAGGATATATTTTTTTTTTATTATATAAATAATGAGAAAATATATGAGCTTGTATATGATTAATACCAAAAATTTTTTTTTTTAATGATAAAGATATAGATTTAGCAAAATTTTCTCCTATAATTAAAGAATTAATTAAGCCTGGTCCTTTAGTAAAGGCTACTCCATTTATATCTTTTAATTTAATTTTAGCTTTTTTAATAGATTTTTTAACTATTAAATAAATTTTTTTTAAGTGTAATTTAGAAGCTATATTAGGAACTATTCCATTATATTTTTTATGATTTTGAGTATAAATAATATTAGATAATACTTTATTACCTTTTAATACAGATGAAGCAGTATTATCAAATGATGTTTCAATTCCTAATATTATTTTTTTTTTTTTAAATATTTTTTCTATCATTTTTTTTTTATTTTATATTTTATATAAAATAAAATGAATAATATAATAAAAGAATTAAATTATAGACAATTAATAATTGATAAAACAAAAAATTTAAATAAAATTTTTAAAGAAAAAAAAATTAAATTATATATAGGTATTGATCCTACTTTTAATTCTTTACATATAGGTCATTTAATAATTTTTTCAATTATAAGAATAATATTAAAAAATAATAAAAATATTAAAATATTTATATTAATAGGTAGTTATACTGCTATAATATTTATATTTTTTTTTTTTTTTTTTTTTTTTTTTTTTTTTTTTTTTTTTTTTTTTTAAAAAATATATATATATCTTTATATAATTTTTTAAAACCTATATTATGAGTACATGAAATAGGATAAATATTATTATATCCTAATTTATAAAAATCATTAATATTAAATATAGTATTTTTAATATCTATTTTATTAATTAATAAAAATGTTTTTTTATTATTTTTTCTTAATATTTTAGATATATTAAAATCTAAAAATGATAATCCATATTTAATATCTACTACAAATAATATTAAATATGATTCTTTAATAGCTAATAATATTTGATTAATTATTTCTTTATAAATTTTTTTTTTATTTTTTTTATATAAAAAAAAACCTCCAGTATCTATAATTAAATAATTATTACCTTTATAATTTAAATAACCATAATTTCTATTTCTAGTAGTATTTTTTTTTTTTTTTACTAAAGATTTTTTTTTTTTAATTAAAAAATTAAATAATGTAGATTTACCTACATTAGTTTTACCTATTATACATATTTTTTTTTTCATTATTCATTTTTTTATATTATATTATTTTTTTAAAAATTAATAATATAATATAAAAAAATGGAAAAATTTATATTATTTTTTTTTTTCTTTTTCTTTTTTTTCTTCTTTTTTTTTTAAAATAAAATCTATCATTTTAGATAATATTTTTTTAAAATCTTTAAAATCTTCTTTATATAAAAAAATTTTATGTTTTCTATATATAGGTCTACCATCATTTAAAAAAAATTTTTTACTTTCAGTAATACTTAAATAATAATCATTATTATTATTTTCTCTAATATCAAAAAAATATCTCTTATTACCTGATGTTAAAGTTTTAGAATAAATATCTTTTATTTCTTTTTTATTATAATAATAATTATTATTACTTTTATTTTTATCTTTCTCTATCATTTTAATTTATAATTAATTTTTATTATTAAATAATATATATAAAATTAAAAAAATTGAATTTTTTAAAAATAAAAAATTATTTAAGAATAAAAATTCTTAAAATGTTATATATTAAATATAATAATAAAAAAATATCAAAAAAAATATTTTTTTTATTTTTTAAAAAAAAAAAAAAAAAATTTTATAAAAATTATAAAAAAATATTTTTAATTTTTAAAAAAAAAAAAAAATTTTTTATAATTAATAAATTAAAAAAAAATTTTTTTTTTCAATATGAAGAAAAAAAAATAATGTTATATAAATTATTTTTATTTTTTAAATATAAAATAAATATTAAAATATTTAAAAAAAAAAATATTTTTTATATATATAAAATATATAAATATTGTATATTAAATAAAAAAAAATTAAATAAAATTATTAAAAATAATTTAAAAAATTGGACTATAGAAAGAATAAATATAATAGATTTATTAATATTAAAAGTAGCTATTATTGAATATTTTTTATATAAAAAAAAAATTAATATTAAAATTTTAATTAAAGAATATAATTATATAGCTAATATATATTCTATAACTAAAAATATAAAATTTATAAATGGTATATTAAATAATATTTTAAATAAAAAAAAATTAAAATTTAAATGTTAAATATTAATAAAAATATTAGATTAAATAAATATATATCTAAAAGTGGATTATGTTCTAGAAGAAAAGCTGATAATTTAATTAAATTAGGATTAATAACAGTAAATAAAAAAATTATAAAAAAATTAGGTACAATAATAAATATTAATGATAATGTAAAATATAATAATAAAAAATTAAATATAAAAAAAAATATTTATTTATTATTTAATAAACCTAAAAATTGTATTACTACTTTAAAAGATAATAAAAATAGAAAAACTATATTTGATTATATACCTGATATTTATAAAAATTATGGTATTTTCCCAGTAGGTAGATTAGATAAAAATACTACTGGAATATTATTAATTACTAATGATGGTAATTTAACAACTAAATTAATACATCCTAAATACAATATAAATAAAGATTATAAAGTTTATTTAAATAAAAATTTAAAATATAAAGATTATTTATATATTAAAAAAGGTATTAAATTAAAAGAAGGTAAAATAAAAATAAATTTTATTAAAATAATAAAAAAAAATAAAAAAATATTAATTATATCTATAAATTTAGGTTGGAATAAAATATTACATAGAATGTTTAATAAAATAGGATATAAAATAATAAATTTAATAAGAATAAATTTTGCAGGGTTTAAATTAAAAAAATTTAATTTAAAAAAAAGTAATTATATTATTTTAAATAAAAAAAAAGTTTATAATATTATAAAAAAAAAAAATGAAAAATAATATTTATATAATTAATGGACCTAATATAAATAAAATAGGTAATAGAGAAAAAGAAATATATGGTGAAAAAAATATTAATGAATATTTAATTAATATTAAAAAAAAATTTTTAAAAAAAAAATATAATATAAATATATATAATAGTAATAGTGAAGGTAAAATAATAGATTATTTATATAAAAAAAGTAATAATAAAAATATTAAAGGTTTTATAATTAATTTAGGAGCTTATTCACATACTTCTTTAGCAATTTCAGACGCAATTAGAAGTATTAAAGATAAAATTAAAATTATTGAAGTTCATATTAGTAATATTTTTATAAGAGAAAAAATAAGACATAAATCATTTATTTCACCTTATTGTAATGGTATAATTATAGGATTAGGTATTAATGTATATAAAATTGCTATATTAAGTTTAATTAATTAATTATTAATTTAATTTTTTATATATTATTATTAATATATAATATATAAAATTAAATATTTATTGGGGTTGTTAAAGGTTTTGACATATTAAAATATTTTAAATATTCATATAGTTTTTATATATAAACTATAAAAAATATAATTTAAAATAATAAAAGGCGAATATAGAGAATATAATCTTGCAGCTTAATTTATTAAGTTTTAACTAAATTATTTTAGTGTAAGATTTATTTTATTTATTTTTTTTTTAAAACATTTTAAAAAAAAATAAATATTAAGAATAAGATAAAATAAAAATATATAAATTTTTTGTCTATATATGATTTATATATTAAAAAATAAATAGATAATTTTTTTATTTATTTTCTAATTTAAATAATAAAAAAATTTAATTCTAAATTAGATAAATATGTAAATAATATTTAATTATTTTAATATGGACGCGGGTTCAAATCCCGCCAACTCCATTTTATTTAATGTATAAAAAAAAAATAAATATTAAAAAAAATATTTTTTTAAAAATTAAAAATAAAAGAATAGATAAATTTTTATATTTTTTTTTTAAAAAAAAAATATCAAGGAAAAAAATACAAAATAATATAAAAAAAAAATTAATATTAATTAATAAAAAAAAAATAAATAAAAATAATAAAAAAATTAAAATAAATGATAATATAATTTTTTATTATAAAAAAATAAAAAAAAAAAAAATTATTGAAAATAAAAATATAAAAATAAATATTCATTATGAAGATAATGATTTAATAGTAATTAATAAACAACCAGGTTTAGTAGTACATCCAGGTCATGGTAATTATAATAATACTTTAATTAATTGGTTAAAATATTATTTTAAAAAAAAAAAATATAATAAAATATTAAATTATTCTAATTATAGATTAGGATTATTACATAGATTAGATAAAGATACATCTGGATTATTATTAATAGCTAAAAATAAAAATAGTTTTAATTATATTAAAAATCAATTTTTAAATAAAACAATTAAAAAAAAATATTTAGCTTTAATATGGGGTAAACCAATTAAAAAAAAAGATATTATTAAAAATTATATAGGTAGAAATTTAAGAAATAGAATTAAAATGAAAGTATATAATAATAAAAAATATGGTAAATTTTCTATTACTAAATATAAAATAATTAAAACTTATAAATTTTTAACATTAGTAAAATGTATTATTAAAACAGGTAGAACACATCAAATAAGAGTACATTTTAAAAATATAGGTAATCCTATTTTTAATGATTTAATATATGGTGGTAATAAAATTTTAAATAATATTAAAAATAAAAAAAAAAAAATATTAAAATGTTTTAATATATTACCTAGATTAGCATTACATTCTTATTATTTAAAATTTATTCATCCTACTACTAAAAAAAAAATTTTTTTTACTATTAAATTACCTAATGATATTTTAAATTTAATAAAATTTATTAAAAATAATTAAATTTAAATTATAATAAAATTTTTTTAATTATTTTTTTTAATATTAAAATATTTTTTTCTTTTTTTTTTAAAGAAAAAAAACAAAAATTATATTTTTTTTTTTTTAAAAAATTTATTATTAATAATAAATTTTTATTTTTTTTACTAAAATAGTAATTAGTTATTATTATAATAATTTTTTTTTTATTAAAATTAATATTTTTATTAAATAATTTTTTTTTAATTAAAAAAAAATTAATAAAAAAATCTTTATAATAAGTATAATTAATAACTAACAATAATATTTTATATTTTTTAATATAAAATAAATATTTATTATTATTAATAATAGCAGGTATATCTATAACTAAATAATTTTTATAAATTAAAAATTTATAAATTCCTAAATTAGGTTTAATAGTAGTAAATAAATAATTTTTAATTTTAGGTTTAGAATTAGTAATTAGAGAAAAAATTGTAGATTTACCACTATTTGGTAATCCTATAATACCTATATCTATTTTAAATAATAAAATTAATTTAATAAATAATTTTATTCCTTTTTTTCCTTTACTATATTTTGTAGATTTTTGATTTTTAGAATTTTTATAAAAAAAATTCCCTTTTCCACCTTTACCACCTAATATAATTTTTTTTTTTATATTATTTTTTTTAAAAAATATTTTTTTTTTAATATTTTTATATTTATATACTAATAATGTACCAACTGGTATTTTAATTAAACAATCTTTACCATTTTTACCTGTTTTACATTTATTCATACCATTTTTACCTTTTTCTGCCTTATATATTTTTTTTAAAAAAAAAAAAGAAAAAATTTTTTTATCACTTTTAAAAATAATATTACCTCCATTACCTCCATTGCCACCATCTGGTTTACCTATTTTTTTATTTTTTTTTTTAAAATTTACTTTACCATCACCTCCATTTCCACTTATACAATATATATTAATTATATTAATAAAATTATTAAATAACATTTTAAAATTTTTAAATTATATTTTTTTAGTATTAAATTAATACTTAAATTTTTTTAAAAAAAAAATGATTAATTTTTTTATTAAAAAAAAAAATTTATTTTTTATAAAAAAAAAAAATAAAATAAAAAAAAAAATTATTTCAATAATAAAAAATTATAAAAAAAAAATTTATAAAGTAAATTTTATTTTTTGTAAAAATAAATATATTTTAAAAATAAATAATTTTTATTTTAAAAAAAAAAAATATACAGATACTATAACTTTTAATTATTCATATAATAAAAATATAATATATGGTGATATTTTTATTAGTTTTGAACAAATTTATTATAATTCTATTTTATATAAAATATTATTTGATATAGAATTAAAAAAAGTTATTATACATTCTATTTTACATTTAATAGGTTTTGATGATAATAATAATTATAATAAAAAAAAAATGATTAAAATCAATAATTATTATTTTAATAAATATAAATTTAAAAATTATTTAAATTTTTTTTTTAAAAAAAAATGAAAAAAAAATTTGATATAATTGTAGTAGGTGGTGGTCATTCTGGATTAGAAGCTTTATTAGCTACTTTTAATTTAGGTGCTAAAGTATTATTAATAACTATGAATATTAATAATATTGGAAAAATGTCTTGTAATCCATCTATAGGTGGAATAGGTAAAGGTCAATTAGTAAAAGAAATTGATGCTTTAGGTGGTTATATAGGAATTTTTACTGATTTATCTATGATACAATTTAAAATGTTAAATAAATCTAAAGGACCAGCTATGTGGAGTCCTAGAGCTCAAGTAGATAGAAAATTATATATTAAAAATATTTATAAATATATAAAAAAAAAAAAAATAAATATTTTACAAGATATTGTTTTAAAATTAATTATTAAAAATAATAAAATATTAGGTGTTATAACTAAAAAAAATAAAAAAATATATTGTAAAGCTTTAATTTTAACTAATGGTACTTTTTTAAATGGAAAAATTTTTATAGGTAATTATTCATGTAAAGGTGGTAGAATAAAAGAAAAATCTTCTATTGGTATAACAGAGCAATTAAAAAAATTAGGATTTAAATCAGGTAGAATGAAAACAGGTACTTCACCTAGAATATATAAAAAATATATAAATTTTAAAAAATTAATTAAACAAAAAATAGATAATACTTTTTATAAATTTTCATTTTTAAAAACTAAATATTTAAAAAAACAAAAAAAATGTTATATTATATATACTAATAAAAAAACTCATAAATTAGTAAAAAAAAATTTTAATAAATCACCTTTATTCAAAGGTATTATAAATAATAATGGACCTAGATATTGTCCTTCTATAGAAGATAAAATTTTTAAATTTAAAAAAAAAAAACAACATCAAATATTTTTAGAACCTGATGGATGGAAAAGTAATATATATTATATAAATGGATTATCTACTAGTTTACCAAAAAAAATACAATATAAAATAATAAGAAGTATAAAAGGATTAGAAAAATCAAAAATTTTAGAATTTGGTTATGCCATAGAATATGATTATTTTAATCCTATACAATTAAAAATTACTTTAGAAACTAAAAAAATAAAAAATTTATTTTTTGCTGGTCAAATAAATGGTACAACAGGTTATGAAGAAGCAGCAGCTCAAGGAATAATAGCTGGTATAAATTCTTTTTTAAAAATTAAAAAAAAAAAACCTTTTATTTTAAAAAGAAGTGAATCTTATATAGGAGTTTTAATAGATGATTTAATTAATAAAGGTACTAATGAACCTTATAGAATATTTACTTCTAGAGCAGAATATAGAATTTTATTAAGACAAGATAATGCTGATATAAGATTAACTAAAAAAGGATATAAAATAGGGCTTATTAAAAAAAAAAGATTTAAAAAAATAATAATAAAAAAAAATATAATAAAAAATATTATTAAATATTTTAAAAAAAAAAAAATTATTGTAAATAATAAAAAAATTTATATAAAAAAATATTTTTTAAGACCTGAAATTACTATTTTTAGTATTTTAAAAAAAATAAAAAATAAAAAATTTATTAAAAAAAATATTAAATATATATTAAAATATAATAATATAATAACAAATGAAATTAAATATGAATATTATATTAAAAAAGAAAAACAAAATATTTTAAAAATGAATAAATTAGAAAAATTAAAAATACCTAAAAAATTAAATTTTAAAAAAATAAAATCGTTATCTACAGAAGCTAAAGAAAAATTAAATTTTTATCGTCCTTTATCAATAGGTCAAGCTTCTAGAATAAGTGGTATATCACCTACTGATATTAATATATTAATAATATATATTAAATAAATAATTTAAATTATTTTTAAAAAAAATGAAAAATTATAATTCAATAATACTAAATTATAATAGTATAATAAAAAAAAAAATAATAAAAATTAATATTAGTGGTTCTAAAAGTGAATCTAATAGATTATTAGTAATTAAAAAATTATTTAATAATATTAAATTAATTAATTTATCAAATTCTAATGATACTAAAATAATGATAAATTCATTAAATAATGAAAATAAAAAAATTAATATAAAAGATGCAGGTACTGTTATGAGATTTTTAATTTCTTATTTTTCTATTACTAATGAAAAAAAAATATTAACAGGATCAAAAAGAATGAAAGATAGACCTATATTTTATTTAGTTGAATCATTAAAAAAAATAGGTGCAAAAATAAAATATTTAAAAAAAAGAGGTTATCCTCCTATTGAAATAATAGGTAATAAAATTAAAAAAAATAAAATATATATAAAATCTAATATTAGTAGTCAATATATTACTTCTTTAATATTAATAGCACCTAAATTAAAAAATGGGTTAAAAATATATTTAAGTAATAAAAAAATATCTTTTTCATATATTAAAATGACTATAAATATTTTAAAAAAATTAAAATTTAATATAAAATACAAAAATAATATAATTATTATAAATAATAAAAAAAAAATTAAAAAAATTAAATATTATATAGAATCAGATTGGAGTTCAGCTTCTTATTTTTATTCTATTATAACATTAATTAATAATATTAAATTAAAATTAAAATATTTTAAAAAAAAAAGTTTACAAGGTGATAGTATAATAGTAAAAATTTATAAAAAATATTTTGGTATTAAAACTAAATTTAAAAAAAATAAAATTTTAATATATAAAAAAAAAAAATTTAAATATCCTAAATATTTAAAATTAAATTTAGAATCTACTCCTGATATTGCACAAACAATTATTTTAACTTGTTCAGTTTTAAAAATAAAATGCTCATTAAAAGGATTACAAACTTTAAAAATAAAAGAAACTGATAGATTAAAAGCTTTAAAAAAAGAATTAAAAAAAATTGGTATAATTACAAAAATAAATAATAAATCTATTAAAATAATAAAATTTATTAAAAATAATAATAAAAAAATTTTAATAAAAACTTATAAAGATCATAGAATGGCTATGGCTTTTTCTATATTAGCTATTAATAATAAAAATTTAATTATTGAAAATCCTAATACTGTAAATAAATCTTATCCTAATTTTTGGAAAGATTTAAAAAAAATAGGATTTAAATATAAAAAAATATAATTTTATTTTTTTTTTAAAATAAATATATATATAATATTATTATTATAATATATAATAAAATTATTAATTAAATTATAATTAATTAAAAAATATTAATGTTAAAAAAAAATAAAAAAAAAATTATAAAAAAAAATATTAAAAAAAAATATTATAATAAATCTAAATATAATACATTTAAAATATTAATTAAAAAAATAAAAAATAATTTAATTAAAAATAATTTAAAAAATATAAATAATTATATTTCTAATATTTATTCTAAATTAGATAAATTAACAAGAAAAAAAATTATTCATATTAATAAATCATCTAGAATTAAAAAAAAATTATTAAAATTAATTAATAAAAAAATTAAAAATTAAATTATTTTAATTTTATTGGCTCATTAGTCTATAGGTTAGGACGTCAGATTTTCATTCTGAAAAGAGGGGTTCAATTCCCCTATGAGCTATTTTTATTTTAATTATAAATTATAATTATAATCATAACTATATGATTTTTTTTTAAAAAAAATTATAATTAATTATAAATTTAATAAAAAAAATTATAGTGAATAAAAAATTAAATTTATATAAAATATATAAAAAAATTTTTAAAAAATGGAATAAAAAAAAAATTTTATTTTATTATAAAAAAAAAAATTATAAAAAAAAATTTATAATTTATGATGGTCCTCCTTCAATTAATGGAAAACCTGGTATACATCATATATTTTCTAGAATTATAAAAGATATTTTTTATAGATTCTATACAATGAATAATTATAAAGTTTTATTTAAATTAGGTTGGGATACTCATGGGTTACCTATTGAAATAGAAGTAGAAAAAAAATTAAAAATTAAAAAAAATGAAATAGGTAAAAAAATAACTATAAAAAAATATAATTATAATTGTAAAAAATTTGTAAAGAAAAATTTAAATTATTGGATAAAATTTACTAATAAAATAGGTTATTTTTTTAATAAAAAAAATTATTTTATTACTTATTCTAATAAATATATAGAAAGTGTATGGTGGATTATTAATAAAATATATAAAAAAAAATTATTATATAAAAAATATAAAGTATTACCATATTCTCCTATAGCTGTAACTCCTATTAGTTATCAAGAATTAAATTTACCATTTACTCATAAAAAAATTAAAGAAATTTCTTTATATATTTTATTTGAATTAAAAAAAACAAAATTTAAAAAAATTAAAGAAAAAATTTATTTATTATCTTGGACTACTACACCTTGGACTTTACCTTCTAATATAGCTTTATTAATTAATAAAAAATTAAATTACTTTTTAATAAGAATATATAATATATATTTTAAAAAAAAAATTAATATTATAATATCTGAATATTCTATTCATAATAAATTATTTAATAAAAAATATAAAATATTATTAAAATTTAAAGGTGAAAAAATAATAGGATTAAAATATAAACAATTAATAAATTGGTTTAAACCTAAAAAAAAAAAAAAATCTTTTTTAATAATAAATGATACATTAAATATAATAAAAAAAAATATAGGTACTGGAATAATTCATATAGCACCTAGTTATGGTAAAGAAGATTTTAAAATTTCTAAAATTAATAATTTATCTAATATTTATTTTAAAGATAAAAATGGTAATAATAATCCTATTGTTAATAAATATGGTAAATTTATTAAAAAAGTACCATTTATAGGAGGAAAATATATAAAAGATATATATAATAATAAAAAAAAGAAATTTTCAATTGAAAATTTTTTTATTAAATTTTTAAAAAAAAAAAAAAAATTATTTTATAAAAAATATTATAAACATATTTATCCACATTGTTGGAGAACAAATAAACCTATAATATATTATCCTATTAAATCTTGGTTTATAAATTTAAAAAAAATTAAAAAATTAATATTAAAATTAAGTGAAAAAATAAATTGGTGTTTAAATAAATCTATAAAAAAAAAATTTAAAAATTGGTTAATTAATATTAAAAACTGGAATATTACTAGATCTAGATTTTGGGGTATTCCTTTACCAATATGGAAAACTAAAAATGAAAAAGAATTTTTAATAATTGATTCAATTAAAAAATTAAAATATGAAATTAAAAAATCTATTAAATTAGGATTTATAAAAAAAAAAATATTATATAAAAAAATAGATTTACATAAACATTTTTTAGATAAAATAATTTTAACATCTAAAAAAAATAAAAAAATGTATAGAGAATTAGATGTAATAGATGTTTGGTTAGATTCTGGTTCTTCTTTATATGCTCAAAATCATTATCCTTTTAATAAAAAAATTAATATAAAAAAAAAAATTATATCTAATTTTATTAGCGAAGGATTAGATCAAACTAGAGGTTGGTTTTTTACATTACATGTTATATCTAGTATAATTTCTAATTCTATAGCTTATAAAAATGTATTACCATTAGGTATTATTTTAGATAAAAAAGGTAAAAAAATGTCAAAAAGTAAAGGTAATACTTTAAATCCTTTTAAAATAATTAAAAAATATGGTCCTGATAGTATAAGATGGTATATGATATATAATAATTTACCATGGAAAAATATAAAATTTAATATTAAAAATATTAAAAAAATAATTAATAAATTTTTTAATACATTATATAATATTTTTTTATTTTTTTTAAATTATTCTAAAATAGATAATTTTTTTTATAATAAAAATATTAAATATAAAAAAAAATATATTGATAAATGGATTTTATCTAAATTAAATAATTTATTATATAAAACATATAAAAATTATAAAATATATAATATTTATTCTGTAACTAGAAATATATATAATTTTGTAATAAATGATTTAAGTAATTGGTATATTAGATTATCTAGAAATAGATTTTGGAAAAAAAAATATGATTCTGATAAAATATCAGCTTATCAAACTTTATATATATGTATAAAAAATATATTAAAAATATCTTATCCTATTTCACCTTTTTTTATGGAATATATATATAATAAATTAAAATTAAATTTAACAAAAAAAAATAATATTATATTAAAAAAATTTCCTAAATATAAAAAAAAATATATTAAAAATAATATTGAAAAATATATGAATTATATTAAAAAATATTCTAATATTATTTTATCTTTAAGAAAAAAAAAAAATATAAAAGTTAGACAACCATTAAATAAAATTTTTATTTTAAATAATAAAATTAATAAAAAAATAAAAAAAAAAAAAGAATTTTTATTATTATTAAAAAATGAAGTAAATGTTAAAAAAATTAAATTTATAAAAATAAAAGAAATTAATAAATATATAAAAAAAGAAATAAAATTAAATTATAAAATATTAGGACCAAAATATAAAAAAAATATTAATTATATTTCTAATTATTTATTAAAACTAAATAATGAAAAAATTAATAAATTAGAAAAAAAAAAATATATTTATATTAAAAAAAATAAAAAAAAAATAAAAATATTATTAAATGAAGTTTTTATTATTTATAAAAATATAAATAAAAATATAATTATGTATACTAATAATAATATATTAATTATATTAGATATAAAAATAACTAATAAATTAAAAAAAGAATGTTTAATAAGAGATTTAATAAGATTAATACAAGAATTAAGAAAATATAAAAAATATAAATTAACTGATAAAATTTATATTTATTTTTATAAAATAACTAATTATATTAGTAATATTATTACTAAATATAAAAAAAAAATATATAAAGAAACATTAAGTACTAAAATTAGTTTTAATAAAAAAAAAATATATATATATAAGAATAATAAAAATAAAATTAAATATAATAAAAAAGAATTTTTTTTTGATATAAAAAATATTTAATTTATTAATAAAATAAATTATAAATTTTTATTATTATTATTTATTTTTATTTAGGTCTCGTAGCTTAGTTGGTTATAGCACTTGACTCATAATCAAGAGGTCGCTGGTTCAAATCCAGCCGAGACCATTTTATTTTTTTTTTATATATTCATTATAAATTTTATTTTTTAATTTTTTAATAAATTTTTTTTTTTTAGTAGTTATAAATATATAACTTATTTTTTTTATATATATTTTTTTTTTTTTTTTATAAAAAAAAATTATTTTTTTTTTTTTTATAAAAAAATATTTATTTTTTAAAAAAATATTATTTATATATTTAATATTAAAATTTTTAATTTTATCAATTTTATTAAAAACAATAATTATTTTTTTATTAATTATTTTTAATTTAAAAAAAAATTTTATTATATATATAAAAATATCTATTAAAAAATTAGTTGTAATATCTATAATATATAAAATTATATTAGAATTTTTTAATTCTAATATAGTAGATTTAAAAGATTCTATTAATTGAGTAGGAATTTTTCTTATTAAACCTATAGTATCTATAATAATAAATTTTTTTTTTTTAAAAAAAAAATAATTTACTTTAGTATCTAAAGTAGTAAAAAAATTATTATTAATAACTAAATTAGTATTAGTTAATTTACTAATTATAGTAGATTTACCTACATTAGTATATCCTATTAAAGAAATAGTAATTTTATCCTTTCTTTTTTTTCTTTGTATTAAAATTTGATTTTTAACTTTTTTAAGTTTTTTTTTTAAAAAAAAAATTGATTTTTTAATTAATCTTTTATCAGTTTCTATTTCTTTTTCACCAGGTCCACGTAATCCTATACCTCCTTTTTGTCTTTTTAAATGCTTCCACATATGTTTTAATCTTGGTAATAAATATTCATATTGAGCTAATTTAACTTGTATTTTAGAATAATAAGTTTTAGCTTTAAAAGTAAAAATATCTAATATTAATTTAGTTCTATCTGAAATAAAACATTTTAATTTCTTTTCTATATTTTTAATTTGACTTAATGATAATTCATCATCAAATATTACTGTTTTAATTTTTTTTTTCTTTATAAAAAAGAAAATTTTATCTAAAAATCCTTTACCTACATAAGTTAAATTATGTGGTTTAAATCTTTTTTGTAAAAATTTTTTAATAATTTTACTATTAAAAATTTTTAATAAATTTTCTAATTCATTTAAATAATCTATAGATTTATTTTTATATTTTTTTTTTTTAAATAATCCTATTAATATAATATTTTTATTATATATATTATAATTATACATATATAAAATTATATATATAATTTTTTTATATAAAAAATATAATATTATATTTAATTTAAAAAAATTAAAAAGACGTAATAACTCAGTGGTAGAGTATTGGTCTCATAATCCAAAAGTCGGGGGTTCAAATCCCCCTTACGTCATAAAAATATTTAATTTTTATTATGTAATATTTTTTTTTTTTTTATTAATTCTTTATAATTTTCAATATAATTATTATCTTTAATACAACAATCTACAGGACAAACTAAAGCACATTGAGGATTTTTATAAAATCCTATACATTCAGTACATTTTTCTTTTACAATATAATATATACTATTTTTAATAGGCTTATATTTTTTATTTTTAAATATTTTTTTTTTATTTTTGTTAATAATAAATTTATTTTTAATATATGTACCTTCTGATAATTTCCATTTTTTACCACCTTCATATATAGCTTTATTAGGACATTCAATTTCACAAGCCCCACAATTTATACAATTTTTTGTTATTTTTAATGACATTTTTAGAAAAATAAAAATAATATATTATTTTATTTTTATATATTATAAATATATAATTTATATATTATAATATATATATATATATAATATATTTTTTTTTTAAAAAAAATAGAAATTGGAGAGATGGCAGAGTGGATTATTGCAACGGTCTTGAAAACCGTAGAAGAATTTTTAATTCTTCCGGGGGTTCGAATCCCTCTCTCTCCGTAAATTTATTTTTTTTTAAAATATATATAAATATGATTATAAATAAAGATATTCATATAACTATAAAAAATATTAATAATATTATTAATATTAAAAAATTAAAAAAAAATTTAAAAAAAATTAAAAATAAAAAAAAATTTAATAAATATAAAAAAATTATTAATATTTATTTTTTAATAGAAAAAATATATAAAGATATTATTTTAATAAAAAATTTATTTATAGAAGAAAATAATAATTTTGAAATTAATTTATATAAAAATAAAATTTTTTTTTTAATTAAAAAATTAAAAAAATTAATTTTTAAAAAAAAGAAAAAAAAAAATATTATTTTACAAATAAAATCAGGTACTGGTGGAAAAGATAGTAATAATTGGGTAAAAATATTAATTAGAATGTATATAAAATGGGCTAAAAATAATAATTTTAAATATAAAAAAATAGATAATAATAATTTAAAAATAAAAGGTAAATATATTTATGAATATTTAATATATGAAAATGGTATTCATAAATTAATAAGAAAATCACCATTTAATAAAAAAAAAAAAAGACAAACTTCTTTAGCTTATGTATATATATATACATTTAATAAAAAAAAAAAAAAAATTATTATTAATAATAATGATTTAAAATTTAATTATTTTAGATCTAGTGGAGCTGGTGGACAAAATATTAATAAAGTAGAAACTGGAGTAAGAATAATTCATAAACCTACTAATATAGTAGTAAAATGTACTAAAACAAGATTTCAGTTTAAAAATAAAGAATATGCAATAAAAAAATTAAAATTAAAATTACAATTATTAAATATTGAAAAAAAAGAAAAAAAAAATCTTATTTATATTAGAAATTATATAATGCATCCATATAAATTAATTAAAGATTTAAAAACAGGTTATAAAACTAAAAATTTAAATAAAATATTAAATGGTAATATAAATAAAATTATATTTAATAATATTAAAAATAATATATAAATTATTTTTCTAATAATTCTATATTAAGAAAAATTTTTTTTTTATTTAATTTTATTAAAATTTTATATTTACCAATATTATATATTTCTTTTTTTAAATAAATATTTTTTTCTTTTATAATAATATTATTTTCTTTTAATTTTTTAATTATTTTTTTTTTTGTAATTAAATTAAAATATTTATTTCTTTTTTTATTAAAAATAAAAATTATTTTTTTATTTTTTATTAATTTAATATTATTATTATTTTTTTTTATTAAATAATTTTTTTTTTTAATTTTTTGTTTAATAATTTCTTTATTTTTTTTTATTTCTGATTTAGTAGCTATTATAGCATAATTTTTAGGTATTAAATAATTAAATGCATATCCTATTTTAACTAATTTTATATCATTTTTAATACCTAATTTTTTTATTTTTTTTTTTAAAATTATTTTTATCATTTATTTTTTTTTAAAAAAAATTATATATTATATTATATAATAATATTATTATTATCTTAATCCATCAGTTATAAATGGTAATAATCCAATATGTCTACATCTTTTAATAGCTTTATTTAATAAAATTTGATATTTTTTAGAAGTTCCTGTTATTCTTCTAGGTAATATTTTCCCAAATTCATTTAAAAATTTTATTAAAAATTTAGGATTTTTATAATCTATATATTTAATTTTATTTTTTTTAAAAAAACAAAATTTTTTTTTTTTTTTAAATTTTATATTTAATGGTAATAAATATTTATTTTTATTAGTATTATTAATCATTTTTTTTTATAAAATAAATTTTTAAATTATATTAACTAATAATTAGTAAAAATTAAAATTAATTATGATTAAAAAATATTATGAAACAATAATAATATTTACTTCTATTTTATCTGAAGAACAAATTAAAATTTCATATAATGAATATAAAAAATATTTTAAAAAAAAAAATATAAAAATTTTTAAAAAAAAAAATTTAGGTATGAAAAAATTATCTTATGAAATTAAAAAAAATAAAAATGGTTTTTTTTATTTATTTATATTTAAAAGTTATCCTAATTTAATTAAAAAAATTAATAATAAAATGTTGCAAGATGAACGTATTATAAGATTTTTAATAATTAAAATGGATAAATATGCTATAAAATATTATAAAAATAATGATAAAAAAAAAAATAAAAATATATAATTCATCAGCTGGTACAGGTAAAACTAATAAATTAATAATTATTTATATTTTATATTTATTTAAAAATTTTCATAATATAAATTTTTTTTCTAAAATATTAATAATTACTTTTACTAAAAAAACATATTTAGAAATTTTTAATAAAATAATTAATTATTTAAAAAAATTATCTAATAAAAAATTTAATAATTTTTTTTTATTTAAAATAATTAAAAAAAAATTTTTTTTAACTTATAAAGAAATAAATATAAAATCTAAAATTATATTAAAAAATATATTATTATTTTTTGAAAAATTTTCAATTTTAACAATAGATAAATTTATTTTTAAATTTAATTTTTTTAAAAAAATAAATTTTTTTATTTATTTTAATTTTTATTTAAATATTAATTATTTAATTAATAAAAATATAAATTTTTATTTATATAAATCTTTTATTAAGAAAAAATATTTTTTTATAAAAAAATATATATTTAATAATATTAATAATGGATTTTTAAATATTAAATATAATTTATATAAAAAAATAAAATTATTTTTAAATAATAAGAATTTATTATATTTATATAAAAATAAAAATTTTAAAAAAAAAATATTTTTTTTAAAAAAAAAAATTTTATATAAAAAAAAAAAAATAAAATTATTTTTTTTTAAAAAAAAAAAAAAATTTTTTAATTTTTTAAAAAAAAAAAAAATAAAAAAAAAATCATTTATATATAAAGATATAATAAATGTTTTTAATAAAAAAATTAATATAAAATTATTTAATAATATATATTTTTTAAATTTTTTTTTTAATAAAAGATTAATTAATAATTTAAAAAAAAATATTTTTTTTTCTAAAAAAATTAATATTAATCAAAAAAAAAAAATTTTAAAAAATAAAAATATTATTAAAAAATTTTTATTAAAATATAAAAAATTAATTAAAAAAAAATCATTTAAATATATATTATATAATTTTTTTTTAAAAAATTATATTTATATTTTTTTTTTATATAAAATATTTAAAAAAATAAATAAAATTAGTATAATAAATTTTATTAAAAATAAAAAAAAAAAAAATAATAATAATATATATAAATATGAAATTATTAATAAATTATATAAAATTTATTTAATAGATGAATTTCAAGATATTTCTATTTATCAATGGAATAAATTAAATTTTTTTTTTAAAAATGTTTTATCTGAAGATGGTAAAATTTTTTTTTTTGGAGATATTAAACAATCAATATATAGATGGAGAAATGTAAATTCAATTAATTTATTAAATAAAATTAATAATTTATATAATAAAAATTATATTAAAAATTATTTTTTAAAAAAAAATTTTAGAAGTTATTATTATATAATACAATTTAATAATAATTTATTTTATTTTATAACTAATTTTATTTATAATAAAAATTATAAAAATATTTATAAAAAAACTATTATTCAATTAACTAATAAAATTAATAATGGATATGTAGAAATTAATTTTTATAAAAAAAATATAAATAAATTAATTAATATTATAAATAAAATTTTAAAAAATGGTTATAAATGTAAAGATATAATAATATTAGTAAGAAAAAATAAAGATATAGATTATTTAATAAACAAAATTAAATTAAAAAAAAATATTCATTTTTCTAATAAAAATATCCTTTTATATAAAACTATTTATATTAAAATATTAATAGAATTTTTTAAAATTTTTTTTTATAAAAAAAAAAAAAAATATCGTATTAATTTTATAATTTTATTATTTAAATTAAAATTTTTTAAAAAAAAAAAAATTGATTTTTTTTTAAAAAAAATTATAAAATTAAAAAATAAATTATTTTATTTTTTTAAATTTTTAAAAAAATATAATTTAATTATAAATTATAAAAAATTATTAAAATTAAATATTTATAATTTTTTTGAATATATTATTAAAAAATTAAAATTTAATAAAATTAAATTAATTTTTTTTTTTTTAAATATAATATATAAATTTAATATTAAAAATAATAAAAATAACTTTATAAATTTTTGGAATAAAAATAAAAATAAATTTTTTATTAAAAATAAAAATATTAATAATATAAATATAACTACAATACATAAAGCTAAAGGATTAGAATATAATATTGTTATATTATTTATAAAAAATTGGAATATATTATATAATAATAAAAATTTAAATTATATTAATGATATTAATTTTTTTTTAAATATTTTAAAATATAAAAATATTAAAAATAAAATTAATAATTATTATTATAATAATCAAATAGATAATATAAATCTTTTATATGTAGCTACTACTAGAGCTATTAAAAAATTATTTTTTTTAATTAAAAAAAATAATATTAAATTTAATATATATTATATATTTAAAAAATTTTTAAAAAAAATTAAAAAATGGAATAATAAAAAAAAAAAATATTATTTTGGTTATTTTAAAAAAAAAAAAAATAAAAAAAATAAAAAAAATAAAAAAAATATAATATTAAAAAATAATTTTTATTATAAAAATTATAATTTTTATAATAAAAAAAAAATTAAATATTATTTAATATAATTTAAAAATTAATTTAATATTTTTTTTTAAAAAAAAATTAAATTTTATTTTTTTCTTTTTCTTCTTTTTCAATTTTCTTTTTAAGAATATTTAATTCATCTAAATCACCAAAAGTAGAAATATTTTTAATATATTTTTTATTATAATATTTATTTTTTAATATAGGATATACTAATATTATTTTTGAATCTATATTAATTTTTTTAATTTTAAATTTTATTTCTTCACCTACTTTATAAATTTTTTTATTTCTAAATTTAGAAGGTATAAAAAAATTTAAAATATTATTTTTTTTATTCTTTAAAAGAATACCATTTTTATAAATATTAACTACATTACCATAATTAATACTATTAACTTTATATATTTTTTTATAATCATCCCATTTATTTTTTTCTAATTGTTTATGACCTAAAATAATTTTTCTCATTTTTAAATCTAAAGATAAAATTACTACTTTTATTTTATCACCTATTTTATAAATAGAAGATAAATTATCTATATTTGAATACCAAGATATTTCTTTATTATATAAAATTCCATAAATATTTTTTTCTAATTCTATTTTTAATCCATAATTATTTTTTAATATTTCTATTATTTTACCTTTATGTTTTGAGTTTATAGTATATTTTTTAATTTTTTTTATCCAAGGATCTTTTTTTAATCTTTTTAAACTTAAAAATATTTTTTTATTTTCTTTATCTATATTAATTATTAAACATTTTATTTTATCATTTAATTTAACAAAATTTTTAGCTGATTTTAATTGATTATCCCAAGTCATTTCAGAAACATGTAATAATCCTTCTATCCCTTCTTTAATTTCTACAAAAGCACCATAATCAGTAATAGAAGTAATATTTCCTTTAATTATATCCCCTATTTTAATTTTATCTTTAAATAAATCCCATGGATTAGTAGTTAATTGTTTTAATCCTAATTGAATTTTTAATTTTTTTTTATCTATTTCTAGAATTAGAAAATTATATTTTTCTCCTACTTTTAATATATCAGAAGCATTTATTGTTTTTTTCCATGATATATCTGTTATATGTAATAATCCATCTATATTACCTAAATCAATAAAAGCACCATAAGATATTAAACTTTTAACTTTACCTTCTATTATTTGACCTACTTGTAATGTAGATATTAATTTTTGTTTTTTATTTTCAATATCTTTTTCTATTAAAATTTTATGTGATACAATTATATTTTTTTTTTTATAATTAATTTTTAAAATTTTAACATTTATTGTTTTACCTACATAATAATCATAATCTTTAATAGCTTTTATATCAGTATGAGACCCAGGTAAAAAACTAGGTATATTTTTATATAAATTTATTATAAATCCACCTTTTGTTCTAGATATTATATAACCTTTTAAAATTTTATTATTTTTATAAGCATTTTCTATTTTTATCCATGATTTTAAAATATTAGCTTTTTCATAAGATAATAAACAATTACCATTATAATCTAATTTAATTATCATAAATTTTTTTTTATCTCCTATTTTAATTTTTTTTTTTTTATCTTTAAATTCATTTAAAGATATTATACCTTCATATTTATATTTAAAATCTATTATAACATAATCATCTATTATATCTATAATTTTACCTTTACATATTTCTAATTCATTTATTTTTTTAATTTTATTTAAATAATTATTTAATAAATTATTATTAATTTTTTTTAATTTTTTTTCTTTTTTATTCATTTTTTTAAAAAAATAAAATTAATATAATATATTTTTATTTTTTATTATTATATATAATAATATTAAATATTATATGATAAAAAATAAAAATAATTATAATATAATATATGGATATCATCCTATTAAAGAAGCTATATTATCTAATAATATAAAAATATTAATAGTTATTATAGATAATAATAAAATTAATAAATATAATTATTTAATTAATATTATTAAAAAAAAAAATATATCAATAAAATATACTAATAAATATTATATAGAAAATATTATTTATAAAAATAATTTTAAAAAAAAAAAAAATTATCAAGGATTAATCTCTTATATATTATATAAAAAATATAATCTTAATAAAATTTTAAATAATAAAAAAAGATTAATTATTTTAATATTATATAATATAACAGATATTAAAAATATAGGTTCAATAATTAGATCATCAGTTTGTTTTAAAATAAGTTTAATAATAATCCAAAAAAATTATTATATTTTAAATCCTGAAATAATTAAAATATCTTCTGGTTCTATTTTTAGAATACCTATATGTAGAGTTAATAATATTGAAAAAACTATAATTTTTTTAAAAAAAAAAAATATTAAAATTTTATCAATTATAGAAAAATCTAAAAAAAGTTGTATTAATTATTTTAATAATATTAAAAAAAAAACTTCTATAGCATTAATATTAGGAAATGAAGAAAAAGGTATATCTAAAAATATAATAAAAATATCTAATGAAATAATAAAGATACCTATAGATAAAAAAATATCTTCTTTAAATGTTTCTGTAGCTTGTGGTATTATTTTATATGAAATATATAAAAATTATATAATATAATTTAAATTAATAATTTAAATTGTTTTATAAATCTAATATCATTTTTAAAAAATTCTCTTATATCTTTTATTTGATAAAAAATCATAGCTATTCTTTCTATACCTATCCCTAAAGCAAAGCCAGAATATTTTTTATAATTTATATTTATATTATTAAAAATTTTTTTATTTATTAATCCACAACCTATTATTTCTATCCATTTTTTATTATATAAAATATCTATTTCAAAACTAGGATTAGTAAAAGGAAAATATGAAAATCTATATCTATATTTATATTTATTTTTAAATAAATTTTTTAATATAATATTAATTAGATTTTTTAAATCTATTATAGATACATTTTTATATACATATAATACTTCTATTTGATTAAACATATTAAATGATGATTTAGATATAGATTCATTTCTATATACTCTACCAAAAGTAAAAATTTTAATAGGAGGTTTTTTTTTTTTCATATATCTAATTTGTATGGATGTAGTATGTGTTCTTAACAATAATTTTTTTTTTTTAATAAAAAATGTATCTTGCATATTTCTAGAAGGATGATATTTAGGAAAATTTAATGCTGTAAAGTTATGCCAATCATCTTCTATTTCCTTAGTATTTATTAATTTAAAATTTAAATTATTTAAAATATTTATTAATTTATCTTTAATTAAATTTATAGGATTTTTTGTACCTATATAAACTTTATTTTTAATAAAAAAAAAATCTTTATTAATTTTAATTTTTTTTTTTTTTTTTTTTATAATATTATTATTAATAATATTTAAAATTTTTTTTTTTAAATAATTTAATTTTAACCCATAATTTTTTTTATTTTTAATATTTTTTATATTTAATAATAAATTATTTATTATACCATTTTTACTTAAAAATTTTTTTTTTAATTTTTTAATATTTATTTTTTTTTTTTTATTAATAATATTAATATATTTATCTATTATTTTTGTCATTTTTTTTTTAAAAATATAATATATATATATGAAAAAAACTTATTTTAAAAAAAAAATAAAAAAAATTTTTAAAAAATATAAAAATATTTATAATTTTATAATTGGTAAAAATAAATATATTAAAAAAAAATACAATAATAAAATATATAAAAAATTAAATATAATATTATATAAATATAATTTATATAAAAATCTTAAAAAAGAAATAATAGATTTAAATAAATTAAAAATTAATAATAATATTAAAGATAATTTTTTATTAGAAATTAATAATAATATTGATAAAAATATTAAAAAAATAAATTTAATTAAAAAAAATATATTATTATTAATAAATAATATTAAAAAAAAAGAAAAAAATTTAAATATAAATGAAGCTATAATAGAAATTCGTTCTGGAACTGGTGGGGATGAAGCTTGTTTATTTGTTAAAGATATTTTTAGAATGTATATTATGTTTTTTAAAAAAAAAAATATTATTTTTAAAATATTAAATACTAATAAAATTAAAAATGGTTATAAAGAAGTTATTTTTTATGTTAAAAAAAAAAATATATATAATATTTTAAAATTTGAATCTGGTGTACATAGAGTACAAAGAATACCTAAAACAGAATCACAAGGTAGATTACATACATCAGCTATAACTGTTGCTGTTTTACCTAAAATTAATGATATTAATATAAAAATTAAATCATCTGATATTAAAAGATCTACTTTTAGATCTAGTGGTGCTGGTGGACAACATGTAAATAAAACAGAATCAGCTATTAGATTATTACATTTACCTACTAAAATAGTAGTAGAATGTCAAGAAGAAAGATCTCAACATAAAAATTATGAAAAAGCTATGACTATATTAAAATCTAAAATATATAATTATAATAAATTTAAAAAAAAAAAACATATAGAAAATAAAAGAAAATTATTAATATCTACTGGGGATAGATCTGAAAAAATTAGAACATATAATTATCCTAAAAATAGAGTAACTGATCATAGATTAAAATTAAAATTATACAATTTAGATAAAATAATGAATGGAGAAATAGATAAAATAATTAAAATTTAATTTTAATAATTATTATTAATAATAAAAATTAATTTATTATATATAATATAATATATTTTTTTATTAAAAATTTTTAATTCAATTTTATTAATTTTACTTAAAACATATTTATTTTGATTACCATATTCAAAATTATTACTTATACCTATTTTAATTCTTTTATATTTTTTAGTTTTAAATATTTTTTCAATATTTTTTAATCCATTATGACCTCCTGAACCACTATTATTTTTAATTTTTATTTTACCATACTTTAAATATATATCATCTGATAAAATTATTAAATTTTTAATTTTTAATTTATATTTTTTTAAAAAAAATTTAATAGATAATCCTATTTGATTAATATATAAATTAGAAATTAATAATAATAATATTTTATTTTTATATATTAATTTATATATTAATCCATATTTATTTTTAAAAAATAATTTTATTTTTTTTTTATAAATAAATTTATTAATAAATAAACTACCTATATTATGTCTAGTATATTTAAATTTTTTTTCAGGATTACCTAATCCTACTATTAAAAAAATTTTCATTTATTTTTTTTAAACAATTTAATATTTTTTTATTTAAAAAATTAAATTTATATATTTTATATGTTTTATATATAAAAATAATAAAAAATAAATTATTACATAAAATATATTTATTTATTAAATATGAATTATATATTATTCTTTTAATTTTATTTCTTTTAACAGCTTTTTTAATAAATTTTTTAGGTATTATAATTAATATTTTATTATATTTTTTATTTTTTAAATATTTTATATTAAAAATTTTTTTATTTATTTTTTTACCTTTTTTAAATATTAATTTAATTTCTTTTTTGAAAAACATAATTTTTTTTCTTAAAAAGATATTTATATAAAAAAATATATATTATAATATATAATAAATAATAATAATTTTCATTTACTATGTATGAACAAGAAAAAATAAGATTAAAAAAATTAAAAAAAATAAAATTATTAGGTATTAACCCATATCCTTCTATAAATAAAAAATTAAAATTAAATATAAAATTATTATTAAATAATAAAAAAAAAATAATTAAAAATAATAAAAGTATATTAATAACAGGTAGAATTATTAGTATAAGAAATATGGGTAAATCTACTTTTAGTGATATAAAAGATTATAGTGATAAAAAAATACAATTATTTTATAAAATTAAAAATTTAAATAAAAAATATATTAATAATGAATATTATATTAATTTATTTAAAAAATATTTAGATATAGGTGATATTATTTTTATAAAAGGAAAATTATTTTTAACTAAAGTTAAAGAATATACTATATTAATTAATAAAATAATTTTATTATCAAAATGTATTTATCCTATACCTAATATAAAAATAAAAAAAAAAAAAATTTATGATAAATTTAAAAATCAAGAAAAAAGATATAGAATGAGATATATAGATCTTATAGTTAATAAAAAAGTAAAAAAAAATTTTATAATAAGATCATTAATAATAAATAATATTAGAAAATATTTAAATAAAATTAATTTAATAGAGGTAGATACTCCAATATTACAAAATATACCTGGTGGGGCTAATGCTAAACCATTTATTACTTATCATAATAAATTTAAAAAATATTTTTATTTAAGAATATCAAATGAATTATTTTTAAAAAGATTAATAGTAGGTGGATTTAAAGGAGTATATGAATTTTCTAGAAATTTTAGAAATGAAAGTATAGATAAAAATCATAATCCTGAATTTACTATTTTAGAATTTTATGTTTCTTATAAAAATTATAAATGGATGATGAAATTTATGTTTAAATTATTAAAATATATTTGTATTAAAACATTTAATAAATATAAATTATATATAAATAATAATATTATAGATTTTTCTAAAAAAATTAAAAATATTAAATTATTTAATTTTATTAATAATGAAATTAATTATAATATAAATGAAAATACTACATTAAAAGAATTAATTATTATATGTAAAAATCTAAATATAGATATACCTATTAAAAAAAAAGATAAAATTATTGATAATATATTTAATAAATTTTGTAAAGAAAAAATTAAAAACCCTATATTTATAACTGATTTTCCTACTTATATGAGTCCATTAGCTAAATGTAAAAATAATAATAAAAAATTAACAGAAAGATTTGAATTATATATAAATGGTAAAGAAATAGCTAATTCATATACTGAATTAAATAATCCTATTGAACAATTAAAAAGATTTAAAAAACAAAAAAAAAATAAAATAGATAAAGATTTTATTAAATCTTTAAAAATAGGACTTCCACCTACTGTAGGTATAGGAATAGGTATAGATAGATTAGTAGCTTTATTTACTAATAATGATAATATACAAGAAGTAATATTATTTCCTCAAATGAAATAATTTTTTTATCTATTCATAGATTTTAAAAATTCTTTATTATCTCTAGTTTTAGATAATTTTTCTTTTATTAATTTAATAGCTTCTATATTATTTATATCTGATATATATTTTCTTAAAATAGACATTTTTTTAAAAGTATATTTATCTAATAATAATTCATCTTTTCTAGTACTAGATGATATTAAATCTATAGCTGGATAAATTCTTTTATTAGCTATTTTTCTACTTAATTGTAATTCCATATTACCAGTACCTTTAAATTCTTCAAAAATAACTTCATCCATTTTAGAACCTGTATCTATCATTGCTGTAGCTATAATTGTTAAAGAACCACCCTTTTCAATATTTCTAGCAGAACCAAAAAATCTTTTAGGTTTTTGTAAAGCTTTAGAATCTATACCACCTGATAAAATTCTACCAGAAGTTGGTGTTATATTATTATAGGCTCTAGCTAATCTAGTAATAGAATCTAATAAAATTACTACATCATGACCACATTCTACCATTCTCATAGATTTTTTTAATACTATATTGGCTACTTTAACATGTTTTTCAGGTTTTTCATCAAATGTAGATGATATTACTTCACCATTTACACTTCTTTTCATATCTGTTACTTCTTCTGGTCTTTCATCTATTAATAATATTATTTGATAAACTTCTGGATGATTTTTTTCTATACAATTAGCACAATCTTTTACTAAATTTGTTTTACCAGCTTTAGGAGGTGCTACAAATAATGCTCTTTGTCCTTTACCTATTGGAGCAAATAAATCTATTATTCTAGTAGATATTGTACATTCTTTACCTGATAAATTAAATTTTTCATTTGGGAAAATAGGAATTAAATTTTCAAATGATAATCTATTTATAATATAAGAAGGTGATCTACCATTAATTTTTATAATTTTTATTAATGGAAAATATTTACTACCATTTTTAGGTGGACTAATTTCACCTTTTATTGTATCACCATTTTTTAATCCAAATAATTTAATTTGTGATTTAGATACATAAATATCATCAGGAGAAGTTATATAATTAAAATAAGAAGATCTTAAAAATCCATAATTATCAGGTATTATTTCTAATACACCTTCACTTTTAATAAGTCCTTCAAAATAAAAATTATTATTTTTATATTTTTTTTTTTTAAATCTATTGTACATTTTAATTTTTTTTTAAATTAATATAATATATTATTTTTTTATATTTAAATAAATATAAATAATAATAAAAAAAAAATATAATATGAGAATTTTAGATTGTGTAATTATAGGTTCAGGTCCAGCTGGTTATTCTGCTGCTATATATTTAGCTAGATCTAATATTAGACATATAATATATACTGGTGATTTAAATGGAGGTCAATTAATAAATACTACAATAGTAGAAAATTATCCTGGATTTTCTAAAGGTATATTAGGTATAAAATTAATGGATGAAATGTATAAACAAGCTATAAAATTTGGTACTATAGTAAAATATAATAAAATATTAAAAGTTTTTTTTAATAAAAAAAAAAAAAAAAATCATATATTATATATTAATAATAAAAAAAAAATTTTAACTAAAAGTGTTATTATAGCAACAGGTTCATTACCTAAATCTTTAAAAATTAAATCTGAAAAAAAATTTTTAGGTAAAGGTATATCATATTGTGCTATATGTGATGGATTAATATTTAAAAATAAAATAGTAGCAGTAATAGGTGGAGGGAATAAAGCTTTAGAAGAATCTATATTTTTATCTAAAATATGTAAAAAAATATATTTAATAGTAAGAAAAAATAAATTTAAGGCTTCAAAAAGCTTACAAAATAAAATATATAAAATAAAAAATATAAAAATTTTTTTTAAAAAAAAAATACAAAAATTTTTAGGTAAAAAAAAATTAAAATATATTATATTAAAAAATATAAAAAATAATAAAATTAATATAATTAAAATATCAGGAGTTTTTATAGCTATTGGTTATTATCCTAATACTAAGATATTTAAAAAAAAAGTTAAAATGGATAATGAGGGATATATAATAACTAAAAAAAAAACTACAAAAACAAATAAACCAGGTATATTTGCTGCTGGTGATGTACAAGATAAAATTTATAAACAAGCTATAACATCAGCAGGATCAGGTTGTATGGCAGCATTAGATGTTGAAAAATATCTTTTAAAAAATTTATAATTAATATTTATAATTTATATTATTATTTATAATTTATATTTAAAAATTAAAATATTTTTTTATGAAAAATATATATGATATATCATTATTAAATGAATATGAAAAAAAAAAATTTTATATTAATAAAAATTTTTTTAAATTATTTCTTTATTCTAAAGAAGAATTTTTAAATCCTAAAATTTATTTATATTTTAAAAAAAAATATATTAATAATATTTTTATATTTAATTTTTTTTTTATAGGTAAATTAATATTAATTTGTGATATTACTTATAATAAATATATATTTAAAATAAATAAAAAAAAAAAATTAAATATAATTTTTGGTAAAAAAAAAATAGAAGAAAATAATAATTATTTAATATTACCATTTTTTTATAAAAAAATAAATATATCACAATATATATACGAAAGTATTTTATTAATGTTACCATTTAAAAGAATAGATCCTAAAATTAAAAAAATAATATATTAATAATTTTTTTTTTTATATATTATATTATAATAATAATAAAATTATGGCTCATCCTAAAAAAAAAACTTCAATATCTAAAAAAAAAAAAAGAAGATCTAATAAAAAAATTATATTACCTTTATTATTTTATAATAAAAAATTTAACATATATCAAAAATATCATAATATTATAATTAAAAATAAAAAAATTTATTATAAAAATAATAAAATTAAAAAAAAATTATAAAAAAATATTTTTATTATATTTAATTTTAATTAAATATAATCCATAAGGTGGTACATTAATTTTAAAAAATATTTTTTTATTTTTAATTTTATAAATTAAATCATATATAGTAATTTTTTTTAATCCTATTTCTATAGAAATAGAAATAATTAATCTAACCATTTTTCTTAAAAATCTATTTGATTTTATAAAAAAAAATATATTATTATTAATTTTTTGCCAATATGCATAATAAATATTACAATTATAATTTTTATTATTTTTTTCTTTTTTAAATTTTTTTGAAAATAAAAAATAATTATTATTATTTTTTATTATATTAACAGCTTTATTCATTAAATTAATATTTAATTTTTTTTTATATTTCCAAAACCAATATAAATTTTGATTAAATGGATCTTTATTATAAGATATTATATATTTATAAATTCTATATTTAGCATTAAATCTAGCATGTATATTTTTTTTTACTATTAATAAATCATGTATTTTTATATTAGAAGAAATTAATAAATTTATTTTATATAAAAATTTTTTTTTTTTAATTATATATTTATAATCAAAATGAGCAAACATTAATTTAGCATGTACACCACTATCTGTTCTACTAGCACCTGTTATATTAATTTTTTTTTTTAAGATAATAGATATTTTATTTTCTATTTCTTCTTCTATAGTTAAACAATTATTTTTTTGTTTTTGCCATCCATTATAAAAATATCCATTATAAGATATTTTAATAAAATATCTTATCATATTTTAAATTTTAAATCCAATTTTTTTAAAAGTTTTTATTATTAAAATATTTTTTTTTTTTTTAAAAAAATTTTTTATATTTTTAACTATTTTTTTACTAAATAATTTTATTTTAATTTTTTTATTATTTATTTCTTTTAATAATTTATATATATTATTATATTTTTTTTCTATTTTAGAAGAAATATATTTACCTATATTAGGTATACATAAAGAAAATAAAAAAATTGAAAATTTACTATTAATAGAAATTTTTATTTCTTTTAATATTCTAATATATTCTTTATAAGATACTTTTATTAAAGAAAAATCTTTTTTTTTTAAAAAATATAAATCTGTTATATTATTTAATTTTTTTAAAAAAAATAATTTATAAATTATATTTTTATTAATTTTAATATTCATAGCTTTTATAAAATGTTTAATTTTTTCAATTTTTTGTTTTTTACATTTTTCTTTATTTTTACAATATAAAATATTTTTTTTTTTTTTTAAAAAACTATTACAACTAGGACAATATAAAGGAAAATTAATATAATTATAATTATAATTATTATTATAATTAATATTTTTAATAATTTTAGGTATTATATTACCTGATTTTATTATTATGATTTTATCATTTAAAAATAAATTATATTTATTAAAAATATTACTATTATATAAAGAAGCTTTTTTAATAATAGTACCATTAATTATAATAGGAATAAAATAAACTACTGGTACAATAATACCACTTTTACCTATATAAAAATAAATTTTTTTTACCTTAGTAATAAATTTTTTATCTTTAAATTTATATGATATACACCATTTATGAAAAATATTATTATATTTTAATTTTTTTTTAATATTAAAATTATTAATTTTAACAACTATACCATCAATAGGATATATACTTTTATGTTTTTTTTTTTCCCAAAAAGAAATATAATTTATAATATCTTTAGTATTTTCACATAATTTATATGATTTTTTTTGATATTTAAAATATAAATATTCTAAAAATTTTATTGTTTTAAATTGATTATTAACTATTTTATTATAATTTTTATCATTAGTATATATATAATATGGAATAAATTCTAAATATTTATTATATAATATTTTATATTTACTATGTAAAATACCATTAGCAGCATTTCTATGATTAGAAAATTCTTTTTTACCTTTTTTTTTTTTATATTTATTAATTTTAGAAAAATTTTTTTTAGGAAAAACTATTTCTCCTTTTATATCAAAAATCTTTATTTTTTTTATTTTTTTTATATATTTAGGTATATTTTTTATATATAAAATATTATTAATTACTTCATTACCATATTTACCATCTCCTCTAGTAATAGCTTTATTTAATTTACCATATTTATAAATAATACTTATTGCTATACCATCATATTTTAATTCACATATATAATTATTTTTATTAATTTTTTTTTCTATATTATTTTTCCACTTTATAAGTTCTTTTTTATTATATACATTTTTAATAGAATACATTTTAAAATAATGTTTAGTTACTTTAAAATTTTCATTTTCAATTAATAAATTTTTATTAAATTTTTTTATAGGTGAATTTTTATAAATAAATTTATATTTTTTTTCTAATTTAATTAATTTATTTAATTTTTTATCAAATTCATAATTAGTAATTATAGGTTTATTAAGTATATAATATTTATAATTATGATAATTAATATATTTTGATAATTTTTTTATTTTTTTTATTATTTTAATATTCATTAATATTTTATTATTTTTAATATTCTATAATTATTATTAATATCTTTTTTAAAATAAAAATTAATATTTTTAAATTTTTTTTTTAAAAAAAAATATATTTTATTTTTTATATTTTTTGATATTTCAAAATATATAATACCATTTTTAATTAATTTTTTTTTAAAAAAAAATAACATAATTTTTTTATAAAAAATTATTTCATCATTATATAATACAAAAATTGATTTTAAAGGTTCATATATTATATTTTTATTTATATATTTATAATACATTTTATAAGATATATAAGGTGGATTACTAATAATAATATCAAAATATGGTAATTTTTTTAAAAATTTTTTATATTTTTTTTTATTATTTAATATATTAAATTTATAAAAAAAAATATTTTTTTTTATTTTATTATAAATAAAATTTTTTTTAGTTTTTAATAAAATTTTATTAGAATAATCTAAAGAATAAATATTACAATTATATAATTTTTTTTTAATATTAATAGATATACACCCACTACCAGTACATATATCTAAAATATTTAATTTTTTAATTTTATTATTATTAATATTCTCTTTAATAATTAAATTAACTAATTCTTCTGTTTCTTGTCTAGGAATAAAAATATTTTTATTTAAAAAAATTTTTGTATTTAAAAAATATGTATATTTTATAATATATTGTATAGGATATTTATATATTAATTTATATATAGATTTAATAAAAAAATTATATTTTTTTTTATTAATTTTTTTTTTTTTAAAAAAAAAAAAATATATATCATTAAAATTACAATTTAATATATAAGAAAATAAAATAAAAAACATTTTATTAATTTCATTTAAATTATATATTTTATTTAATTTTTTAATAAAAATTTTATAACAATAATTTATATTCATTATTTTTTATTTATTAACATATAATTATATTTTTATTTTTTTCTATTTTAATTTTTTTTAAAAAAACATTTTTTATTTTATTTATATTTTTTATTGTACCTTTTTTTTTTATTTTTATATAATTATCAGTATATCCATATAACCAATTAGATTTTTTATTTTCAAATAAAACTTTTCTTTTAGTACCTAAAAAAGATTTATAAAATAATTTTGTTTTTAAAAAAGATAAATTTCTTAAAATTTTACTTCTATATATTATTATATTATTATTAATTTTATTTTTCATTTTAAAAGCATAAGTATTTTTTCTAGGAGAGAAAGAAAATACATGTAAATAAGAAATATTAAGCTTTTTTAAAAAATTATAAGTATCTACAAAATATTTATTATTTTCACCTGGGAACCCTACTATAACATCAGATCCAATACATGCATCAGGTATTATAGATAATATTTTATTTATTTTTTTATAATAAAAATTAGTTAAATATCTTCTTCTCATTTTTTTTAAAATATAATCACTACCTGATTGTAATGGTATATGAAAATGATTTAAAAATTTTTTACTTTTAGAAATAAATTTTATTATTTCATCTTTTAATAAATTTGGTTCTATAGAAGATATTCTAATTCTTTTTAATTTTTTAATTTTTTCTATTTCTTTAATTAAAGAAAAAAAATCTTTATTATTATATTTATAATCACCTATATTTACTCCTGTTAAAACTATTTCTTTAATACCTTTTTTTAAAATATAATTTATATTATTTATAATATTACTAATACTATTAGAACGTGAAGAACCTCTAGCTAATGGTATAGTACAATATGAACATTTATAATTACATCCATCTTGAATTTTTAAATAAGATCTAGTTCTATTTTTTTCTATAGAAAATGCATCTTTATATTTTTTAGATAATGTAAATAATTCACAAGAATATATATTTTTTTTTTTATAATTTTCTATATAATTAGTAATATGAAATTTTTTATCATTACCTAAAACTAATTTAATACCTTTTATTTTATATAATTTTTTTTTTTCTATTTGAGAATAACAACCTATAGCTATTATAATAGCTTTATTATTTTTTTTTAAAAAAAAATTAATTTTTGATTTTAAATCTTTTTCAGCTTTATGAGTTACAGAACATGTATTTATAATATAAAAATCAGCATAATTTTTAAAATCAACTATTTTATATTTTTTTTTATTAAATTTTTTACTAATTATAGAAGTTTCTGCAAAATTTAATTTACATCCAATAGTAAAAAAAGCTATTTTTTTTTTTTTAGACATATTAATATTTTTTTTTTAAAAAAAAATAATGAATTTGTTATAAATAAAATTTATTAACAAATTCATTATATATTATATAATACCAGATCCTATTAATTCATTTTTAATATACCATACTATAAATTGACCAGGAGTAACTGCAAATTGTTCTTTATCAAATTTTATAAAAATTCCTAATTTAAATAAAAATAAAAAAGCTTTAACCATTTTTACATTATATCTAATTTTACACATTACTTTCATTTTTTTTTTTTTTATATCTTTTCTAAGCCAATAAATATTTTTTTTTTTAATAAATAATATTTTTTTATATAATTCTATATGTTTTTTTTTACAAACATATAATATATTTTTTTTTTTATTTTTATAAAATAAAAATAAAGGATATTTATTCCCTTTTATATTTAAATGTTTTCTTTGACCTATAGTAAAATAATAATAACCTAAATGTTTACCTATATTTTTAGAATAATAAATTTTTTCATATTCATTTTTTTTAATTTTTTTTTTATTATTTTTTTTTTTAGAAGATATATAATATATATTACCTATATTAGGTTTTATTTTTTTTTTTAAAAAATTAATTATATTTATTTTACCTACAAAACATAATCCTTGAGAATCTTTTTTATATGCATTATAAAAATTTAATTTTAATGCTATTTTTCTTACTTCTTTTTTTTTAAAATTTCCTAAAGGGAATAAACATTTAGATAATTGATATTGATTAATTCTACATAAAAAATAAGATTGATCTTTTTTAAAATCTTTACCACATAATAACCTAAAAATTTTTTTATTATTTTTTATTATTATTTTTTTTTTTACATAATGTCCAGTAGCTATATAATCTACATTTAAATTTAAAGCTTTTTTTAAAAATATACCAAATTTAATTTTTTGATTACAAATAATATCAGGATTAGGAGTAATACCATTTTTATATCCTTCAAACATATAATTTATTACTTCTTTCATATATTCTTTTCTTAAATCTAAGACATAAAATGGAATATTTAATTTATTAGCTATTAACATAGCATATCTTATATCTTCCCACATACAATTATTATTAGACCAATTATACATAAAAATACCTATTAAATTATATCCCATTTTTTTTAATAAAAAAGCAGAAACACTAGAATCTACACCTCCTGATAAAGCTATAGCTACTTTTTTCATTTATTTTAAAAAATATTTTTAATTTTTTTAAAAAATGATTTTTTATTTTTATTTTTTAATAAAAAATTTTTATCATTTTTTATTTTTATAAATATTTTTTTTTGTTCATTAGTTATATTTTTAGGAATCCAAATATTAATTTTAATTATTAAATCACCATATTCATAACCATTTATTGATGGTAATCCTTTATATTTTAAAATAATTTTTTCTCCATTTTGAGTACCAGGATTTATATTAATTTGTGTATATTCATTTTCTTTTAAAGTTTTAATTTTTTTTATAGCTCCTAATATAGCTTCAGGTATAGATATATATAAATTATAATATATATTATTACCTTTTCTTTTAAAAATTTTATGTGGTATTTCTTTTATTAAAATAATTAAATCACCTGACTTACCTCCAAAAGGAGCTTCATTACCTTTACCTGTTATTTTTAATTGAATATCTTCAGTAATACCAGAAGGTATATTAATTTTAACTAATTCTTCTACTTTTATTAATCCTTTATAATTAGCATTTATAGGTATTTTAAATATAATTTTACCTATTCCCTTACAAAAATTACATTGTATAGTAGTTTGCATTCTACCTAAAAAAGTATTACTAATATTAGTAATTACTCCTGTACCATTACAATTTTGACAATTTTTAAATTTAATACCAGGAGCTAATTTCATTCTAATTATTTTTATTTTTTTTTCTATTCCTTTATAAATTTCTTCTAAAGTTAATTTTATTTTTATTCTTAAATTACTACCTTTTCTTTTTTTTTTTCTTTTACTTTTAGTATTAATATTAAATTCAGTAAAATTATCAAAATCATCATTAAAAATATCACCAAAATTAGAAAATATATCATCCATATTACTATTAGAAGAATAAAAATCTTTATTAAATTCATTATTATTTCCAAATTGATCATATTTTTTTCTTTTATTAGGATCACTTAAAACACTATATGCTTCTGCTGCTTCTTTAAATTTTTCTTCTGCTATTTTATTATTAGGATTTTTATCTGGATGATATTTAATAGCTAATTTTCTATAAGCTTTTTTAATATCATTTAATGATGAATCTTTAGTAATACCTAAAATTTCATAATAATTTTTCATTTTTTTAAAATTTAATATTTAAATTTAAATTAAAATAATTTTAAATTAATTACCTACTATTACTTTAGTACAACGAATGATTTTATCATATACAAAATATCCATTTTCTAAAATATTAACAATTTTTTTTTTCATTTTTTTATCAGTTTTTATTTGAGAAATAGCATAATGAAAATCAGGATTAAAATTATCACCTATTTTAACATTAATTTTTTTTAATCCATTTTCTTCTAAAATTTTAAAAAATTTTTTATATATTAAATATATACCATTATTATTTTTAATTTTTTCTTCTTTTATAAAACGATCAAAATCATCTAATATAGGTATAATATTTTTAAAAATTTTACCTATATAAAATTTAAATAAATTTTTTTTTTCTTTTTCATTTCTTTTTTTATAATTATCAAATTCTGCTAATATTCTTATAAATTTATCTTTTAAATTTTTTAAATTATTTTTATATTTTTTAATTTTTTTTTTAAAATCTAATTTAGTATTACTTTCTTTTTTATTTTTTTTTTTCATTGTTTTTAAAAATTAAAATTCTATATTAATATAAATAAAATAAATATAAATATATGATAGAAAAAGAAAAAATAAAATTAATGAAAACATTAAAACAAAAAAGATATTCTATATTAATTAATAATTTTTTTAATAAATTATTTATTATTGAAAATAAAAATATATATAAAAATATATTTATTACAGTAATATATGTTTATATAAATAAAATATATAGTTATTCTAATATATATATATCAATATATCCTGATATATATAATAAAAATATTATTAATATAATTAACAAAAAAAAAAAATATTATAGAAAAAAATTATCTATTTTTTTAAAAAAAAAATTTAAAATACCTAAATTAAATTTTTATTTATCAAATAAAAAATTATTAGAATTTATTTATTTAAATAAAAATATTTAAAAAAAATTTATTTTTTTTTTTAAATTTAAAATAATATTTTTTATATCTTTTTTTTTTTTTCTCTCTATTTTTATTATTTTTTTAGGGGCTAATAATAAAAAATTTTTATTTTTTAATTTTTTTTTTATTTTTAATAAAAAATTTTTATAAAAATTTATTTTTTTATAAATATATTTATTATTTTTTTTAAAAATAATATTTTTTTTTAAAAAAAAAAATTTATTTTTTTTATAAAAAAAAAAAGAATATTTATTTAAATTTATTTTTTTTTTAATTTTTATTTTATTAATAAATGTAAATTTATATAAAAAAAATATATATATATTTTTTTTAAATTTTTTTTTATTTTTTTTATATATATAAATTGTATTTTTTTTTTTAAAAAATTTTATATTATTTAAATTTTTTATAAAATTAAATGTATAATTAATTTTTTTTATTTTTTTTTTATTAAAATTTTTTTTTTTTTTAGGCCAAGTAGTAATAGTTATATTTTTTTTTTTAAAAAAACTATAAATATAATCTGTAATAAATGGTATATAAGGATGTAAAATTTTTAATAAAATTAAAAAAAAATTTAAAGTTTTTTTAAAAATAAATAAATTAATATTATTTTTTTTAATAAATTCTAAATAAAAAGAACAAAATTTTTTTTTAAATAAATTATAAACTAATATAAATGATTTATTAATTTTATAATTATCTAAATAAATATTTAATTTAAATATTTTATAATTTAAAATATTATTAAATAATTTTACAATAAATTTATTTTTTTGTTTTTTAATTTTTTTTTTTAAATTAATTATTAATTTAAATGCATTCCATATTTTATTAATAAAATTTCTACCTTTTATACATAAATTTTCATTAAAAATAAAATCATATTCATGATTAGTACTTAAAATACCTACTCTTAATCCATCTGCTCCATATTTATTTAATAATAAATATAAGTTTTTATAATTTCCTAATGATTTAGAAATTTTTTTTTTATTAATATCTCTAGCTAATCCAGTAAAATATACTCTTTTAAAAGGTTTTTTTTTTAAAAAAAAAGTACTGAACATTATCATTCTTAAAACCCAAAAAAATAATATATCATATCCTGTAACTAAAATATCAATAGGATAATAATATTTTATATCAATATTATTAGGATTATTTATACCATTTAAAGATGATATAGGTAATATCCAAGAAGAAAACCAAGTATCTAAAACATCTTTATCTTGAAAAATATTATCTATATTAAGATTATTATATTTTTTTTTAAAAATTTTTATAGCTTTATTTAAATTTTTAGCTACTACGTATTTTTTTTTATAATAAAAAACAGGTATTCTATGTCCCCAATTTAATTGTCTTGATATATTCCAATCTTTAATATTTTTTATCCATTTATATAATAAATTATCATATTTTTTTTTAGGATAAAAAATAATTTTTTTAAATTTTAATATTTTTAATACTGGTTTAACAAACCTTTTCATTTTTAAAAACCATTGTAAAGATAATTTATTTTCTATTATTGTATCAGTTCTATCTGAAAAAGAAATTTTACTAATAATTTTTTCTTTTTTTATTAAAAAACCTAATCTTTTTAAAATAAAAAATATTTTTTCTCTTACATAAAATCTATCTTTACCATTAAAAAACATACATTTATTATTTAATGTACCATTATCATTTAAAATATCTATAATATCTATTTTTTTTTTTTTATATATATTAAAATCTTCATTACTATGAGCAGGAGTTATTTTTATACATCCTGAACCAAATTTTTTATCTACTGATATATCTGTAATTATAGGTATTAATCTATTTACTATAGGTACTATTAATTTTTTATTTAAAATATGTTTATATCTTTTATCAGTAGGATTAACACAAATAGCAGTATCCCCAAATATAGTTTCAGGTCTAGTAGTAGCTACTATTAAATAATTTTTTTTATCTTCAGTAAAATATTTTATATAATATAAATAATTTTTTTTTTTTTTATATATTATTTCTTCATCTGATATTGTAGTTTTAGCATAAGTATCCCAATTAACTATTTTATTTTTTTTATATATCATTTTTTTTTTATATAAAAAAATAAAAACATTTATAACTGATTTATATGATTTCTTATCCATAGTAAATAAATATCTATTCCAATCACAAGAACATCCTATATTTTTTAACTGATCTATTATTATTTTATTATATTTTTTAGACCATTTTAATAAATATTCATAAAATTTTTTTTTACTTAATTTATTTATATTTATACCATTATTTTTTAATTTTTTAATTATTTTTATTTCTGTAGCTATAGAAGCATGATCAGTACCAGGTATCCAACATACATTATAACCAATCATTCTATATCTTCTAGCTAAAATATCTAATATTGTACAATTTAATATATGACCTACATGTAAATCACCTGTAATATTAGGAGGTGGTAATAATAAAAAAAAAGATTTTTTTTTTTTATTATATTTAGAATTAAAAAATTTATTTAAAATCCATTTTTTATATATTTTATTATTTTCTTTTTTAAAATTATAATTTTTATTTTTAATATCCATTTTTTAAAAAAAAAATTATTTTTTAAATTTAAAAAAATCTACTAATTGAATAATAGACATAATAGAAGAATCACCTTTTCTATAACCTACTTTTAAAATTCTAGTATATCCACCTTTTCTATTATTAATTTTTTTTAAAATATCATTTAATAAAATTTTTATTACTTTTTTATTTCTTAATTTATTAAATATTAATCTTTTATTATGTAAATTATTTTTTTTTAATTTACCTAAAATAGGTTCTATATATTTTTGTAATTCTTTAGCTTTACATAAAGTAGTATATATAGATTTATATATAATTAATGAACATGACATATTAGATAACATAATTTTTCTATGTGAATATTTTCTACTTAAATTTTTTTTTTTTATATAATGTTTCATAATTTAAATTTAATTATATTTTTTTATATCCATTTTAAAATTTAATTTTTTTTTATTCATTTTATTTATTAATTCTTTAAAAGATTTTTTACCAAAATTTTTAATTTTTAATAAATCTGATTTTTTTAAAATTACTAAATCTTTCCATTTATAAATTTTATTTTTATTTAAACAATTAATTGTTCTAACTGTAAAATTTTCATTACTTAATTTATTATTTAATAATTCTTTAATTTTAAGTAATTTTATATCATATTCTTTTAATTTTTTAATATTTTTATATATTAAATATTTTTTTTTTTTTGATAAAATATTAAATATCTTAATTAATATTTTAGAAGATTTTATTAAAGATTTTATAGGACTAATAGTACCATCAGTTAATATTTTTATTTTTAAAATTTCTAAATTTTTTTTATATTTTTTACCTTTAAAAGTAACTTTTAAAATAGGAGTATAAATAGAATCTATAGGTATAAAATCTTTATATTTTTTTTTATCTTCTGATGGTACATATCCTTTACCTTTTTCTATTATTAAAGTAATATTAAAATTAATTGATTCTTCTTTATTACAAATTATTAAATTTTTATTAATTACTTTAAAATAATTTGTAAAATTATCAATATCCCCAGCATATATTTTATTTTTTTTATTATTTATATTAATATTAATAATTTCTTTATTTATTTTTTTGTTTTTAATTTTAAATTTAATTTTTTTTAAATTTAAAATTATTTCTGTAACATCTTCTATAATACCTTTAATATAAGTAAATTCATGTATAATATTATTAATTTTAAAATAACTAATTGAATAACCATATAAAGAAGATAATAATACTCTTCTAAGAGTATTACCTATAGTTATACTATATCCAGTATATATTGGATAAATTTTAAATAATCCTAATTTATAATTATTTTTTAAAATTAAAATTTTAAATTTATTCATTTTATTTTCTACTTAGAATATAATTCTACTATTAATTGAGTATTAATTTTTATATCTATATCATTAATATTTGGTAATTTTAAACATTCAGCTGACATAATATCATCTTTCCATTTTAACCAATTTTTAATTAAATTTTTTCTTATTGATAATGAATTTAAAATATTAATATTTTTTTTCATTTTTTCTTTTAAAGAAATTATATCTCCTATTTTAATATTAAATGATGGTATATTTACAATTTTATTATTTACTTTAATATGTTTATGAGTTACTAATTGTCTAGCAGCAAATCTAGATACTGTATAACCTATTCTATATACTACATTATCTAATCTACGTTCACACATTTGTAATAATAAATCTCCTGTTATACCTTTTTTTTTATATACTATATTAAACATTTTTTTAAATTGTTTTTCTAATATACCATACATATATTTAACTTTTTGTTTTTCTAATAATTGAATAGAATAATAAGATTTTTTACTTATTCTTTTTCTTAATAACCCATGTTGTCCAGGTGGATATTTTTTTCTTTCAAAATATTTTTTATTTCCACATATATATATACCAAATTTTCTAGATATTTTATTTTTAGGTCCTAAATATCTTGACATTTTTTTTTTTTTTTAAAAATTAAAATTAAATTCTTCTTTTTTTAGGTGGTCTACATCCATTATGAGGTAAAGGTGTTCTATCTTTAATAGATAAAATATTTATACCATTATTACTAATAGTTCTAATAGCTGAATCTCTACCTGAACCAGGTCCTTTTATTATTATATCTACTTTTTTAATACCTAATGATAAACATTTATCTATAATATTTTGTGCTGTAATTTGTCCTGCAAATGGAGTATTTTTTTTAGATCCCTTAAATTTCATTTTACCTGAAGAAGACCATGCTAAAACATTACCTATTTTATCAGTTAAAGATATTATAATATTATTAAATGTAGAATGTATATATATATCACCATAATATATATTTTTTTTTTTTATTTTTTTTTTTTTCATATTTATTTATTATTTAATAGATTTTTTTTTATTAGCTATAGTTTTTTTTTTACCTTTTCTTGTTCTAGAATTATTTTTTGTTCTTTGACCTCTTAAAGGTAATTTTTTTTTATGTCTTATACCTCTATAACAACGTATATCTTTTAATTTTTTTATATTAAATTGTATTTCTGAACGTAATTCACCTTCTACTTTTAAATTATTATTAATATAATTATTAATATTATTTAAGTCTTTATTATTTAAATTTTTTATTTTTTTATTAATATTAATATTATTTAATAATAATATTTTTTTAGATAAACTTTTACCAATCCCATATATATAAGTTAATGCTATTATAATTCTTTTATTATTAGGTATATTTATACCTGCTATTATAGCCATATTTTATTTAATTATATTTTTATTTATATTAACCTTGTTTTTGTTTAAATCTAGGTTTTATTTTATTAATAATTCTTAATATACCTTTTCTTTTTACTATTTTACAATTTTTATTTCTTTTTTTTAATGACGCTACTTTTTTCATTTTTATTTAAAATCTATATTTTATTCTACCTTTTTTATTATCATAAGGTGATATTTCTATTTTAACTTTATCACCAGGTAATATTTTAATATAATTTCTTCTAATTTTACCTGATATATGTCCTATTATTATATTATTATTTTTTAATTTAACTCTAAACATAGCATTAGGTAAAGCTTCTATTACTAGACCTTCTAATTCAATATTTTTTTGTTTAACCATATAATTATTTATAATTATTATATATTATATAAAATAATATTAATTTAAAATTTAATTTTACTACCATTTTTTTTTATTTTTTCATATGCTTTTTTACTAAATTTATTAGCATATATAATAATTTTTTGTTTTAAATTACCCTGTGATAATATTTTTAATTTTTTTTTATTTTTTTTACTTAAAATTTTTAAAGAAATTAATAATTTTTTGTCTATTTTATTATCTTTAATTTTATATTTATCAATTATTTTTTGTATATCTTTAATATTTAATATATTAAATTTTTTTTTTTTTTTTTTAAATCCAAATTTAGGTACTTTTTTATAAAAAGGTGTTTGGCCTCCTTCAAAACCTATTTTTTTAGAATATCCTGATCTAGATTTTTGACCTTTATGACCTCTACCACAAGTTCTACCTTTTCCTGTTCCTATTCCTCTCCCTAATCTTTTTTTTTTTTTAATAGAACCTTTTTTAGGTTTTAAAATTAATTTAACCATTTTTTATTTTTAAAAATTTAATTTTTTCATTAAAATTTATTAATTCATTTAAAGCATAATAAGTAGCTTTAACACAATTATATATATTAGAAGAACCTCTTAATTTTGATAAAACATTCTTTATACCTGCTAATTCTAAAACTATTCTAGCTGATAATCCAGCTATTATTCCAGTGCCTTTATAAGCAGGATATAAAAATATTTTAGAATTACAATATTTAAAAACTTGTTCATGTGGTATAGTATCATTATTAATAGGTATTTTTATTAATTTTTTTTTTGCTTTTTCACTGGATTTATAAATAGAATCTGAAATATCTTTAGATTTACCCATACCATATCCTACTATACCATTATTATTACCTACTACCATTATAGTACTAAAACTAAAATATCTTCTACCTTTAGTAACTTTACATACTCTTTTAATTTTAACTATTTTTTCTTTTAATTTTAAATTATTAGGATTAATAAAATTTTTTTTTTTAAAATAAAACATTTTTAATTTTTAAAATTATTAAATAATAATACCATTTTTTCTCATTGATTCTATTAAAAATTTAATTCTACCATGATATATATATCTATTCCTATTAAAAAAAGCTTTTTTTATTTTTTTTTTTAACATTTTTATAGCTATTTTTTTACCTACTATTTTAGAAATTTCAGATTTAGTTTTTTTGTTTTTTTTTTCTTTTATTGAAGAATATGATAAAATAGTTTTTTCTTTTATATCATCTATTATTTGAACATATATTTCTTTATTACTTCTAAAAACTGATATTCTAAATATTTTTTTTTTCATACAGATTTACCTTTTTTTAAAATTATTTTTTCATTTTTATATTTAATTCCTTTTCCTTTATATGGATCAGGTTTTTTAATAGATCTTATTTTAGATACTACTGTACCTAATAATTGTTTATTTATACTAAACACATTAATAATAGGATTAGAACCTTTAATATTTAAAATATTAACATTTATTAATGTACAAAATTTTATAATTATTTCATGTGAAAATCCTACATTTAATTTTAAAATTTTACCATTATTATATACTTCAGCTTTATAACCTACTCCTACTAATTCTAATTTTTTATTAAATCCTTTTTTAACACCTATTATCATATTATAAATTAACATTCTATATAACCCATGTAAACTTTTATATTTTTTTTTATTATTTTTTTTATTTAAAAAATAAATTTTATTATTATTAATTTTAATTTTTATATTATTATTAATTTTTTCTTTTAAAATTCCTAATTTACCATTTACATATATATATTTTTTTTTAAAAAAAATATTAACATTATCAGGAATAATAATATATTTATTACCTATTCTAGACATTTTTTAATTTTTAATAAATTATACATAATATTTCACCACCTATTTTATTTAATTTAGCTTCATTACCAGTCATAATACCTTTAGAAGTAGATATTATAGAAATACCATAACCATTTAAAATATTTAAAATATTTTTATATTTTATATATTTTCTTAAACTTGGTTTACTTATTCTTTTAATAACTTTTATGACTGAATAATTATTAATATATTTTAAATATATTAAAATTTTTTTTTTTTTTTTATATACTTTATAACTTTTTATATAATTATATTTATATAATATTTTAGTTATATTATAATTTATTATTAAATAATTAACTTTTACATAAGAATGTTTTACTTTACATGCATTTCTTATTAAAGTTAAATAATTACTTATATTATCCATTTATTATTATTTTAATATTACCAACTTGATTTTTTAATACCTGGTATTAATCCATTAGAAGCTAATCTTCTAAATTCTATACGTGATATACCAAAAAATCTTATATAACCTCTAGATCTACCTGTTATTTTACATAAATTTTTTAATCTAACAATAGAAGAATTTTTAGGTATTTTTTGTAAATCTAAATATTTTTTTTTTTTAATATATAATTTTCTTTTTTTATTATATTTTAAAAATAATTTTTTTTTTTTTTTTTGTCTAGCTTTAATTGATTCTTTTGCCATATATATTTTTATTTTTAAATGGTAACCCTAAATACATTAATAAATATTTAGCTTCTTTATCTTTATCAGTACTTGTTACAATACTTATATTCATACCATAAATTCTTTTAACTTCATCAAAATTAATTTCAGGAAAAATTATATGTTCTTTTATTCCTAAATTATAATTACCTCTACCATCAAAACTATTATCTTTAATACCATTAAAATCTTTAGATCTAGGTAAAGCTACTGATATTAGTCTATCTAAAAATTCGTACATTATATTTTTTCTTAAAGTTACCATACAACCTATAGGAGTACCTTTTCTTAATTTAAATCCTGCTTCATCTTTTTTAGATAATCTATAAATAGATTTTTGTCCTGTTATTAATGTTAAATCTTTCATTGTATCAAATAAATATTTTTTATTTTTAATAGCTATACCTAATCCTATATTAATAACAATTTTAATTAATTTAGGTACTTGCATAATATTTTTATATTTAAATTTTTTAATTAAAAAATTAACAATTTTTATTTTATATCTTTTTTTTAATCTAGGTATATACATAATTTAATTTAATTTAATTTTTTTTTTTTTATCTACTAAAATAGTATTAGATTTTTTACAAATTCTTATTTTATTACCATTATTTAATTTTTTAATTTTAATTTTAGTAGGACATTTTAATATAGGATCTTCTATAGAAACATTAGAAATATCTATTTTTGATTCTTTAAATATTATTTTATAATTATTATTATTAATATTAATATTTTTTTTTTTAAAATGCTTTTTAACTATATTAATATTTTTTACATGTACTTTTCTTTTTTTTTTAAAAATTTTAATTATTTTACCTTTTTTACCTTTTTCTTTACCTGCTATTATTATTACTTTATCTCCATTTTTTAATTTAAACATATTTTTTTTTAATAATTTAAAATTATACTAAACAACATAATTAGATAAAGAAATTATTTTCATATATCCTTTATATCTTAATTCTTTAGCTACAGGTCCAAATATTCTAGTACCTTTTATTTCTTTATTATCATTTAATAAAATACAAGCATTATCATCAAAAGATATATAAGTACCATCTAATCTTTTTTTTTTTTTTTTTACTCTTACTATTATAGCTTTATATATTTCTCCTTTTTTAATATTACTTTTTATAAAATTTTTTTTAACAGTTACTACTATTAAATCACCTATACTAGCATATTTTTTATTTGATCCTCCTAAAATTCTTATTAATAAAACTTCTTTTGCCCCAGTATTATCAGTAACTTTTAATTTTGATTCTTGTTGTAACATTTTTTTTTAATTTAATTTTTTAATTATTTTTTTAATTACCCAACATTTTTTTTTACTTAAAGGTCTAGTTTTAATTATTTCTACAAAATCACCTTTTTTAGAAATATTTTTTTCATCATGTACAAAATATTTTTTTTTTCTAAAAATTGTTTTATAATATTTTTTATGTTTAATTTTAATATTATTATATACTATTCTAGTTTTATTCATTTTATCACTTATAATAATACCTTTTTTTTTTTTAATTTTAATTTTATTTTTCATAATTTAATTAATTTAAAAAAAATCATTATAAAATACATATTTTACCTTAATAGGTAATTTTTGTGAACATAATCTTAAGGCTTCAATTGCAACTTTTTTAGATACACCATTTATTTCAAATAAAATTTTACCTGGTTTAACTATAGCTACAAAATATTCTACATTACCTTTACCTTTCCCCATTCTTACTTCTTGTGGTTTTTTAGTAATAGGTTTATTAGGATAAATATTAATATATAATTTACCTTCTCTTTTCATATATCTAGTACAAGCTACTCTAGCTGCTTCTATTTGATTTTCAGTAATATATTTAGGTTTATCTATAGATTGTATACCATATTTACCAAAATATAATTTATTACCTCTATTAGAATAACCTTTCATTCTACCTTTTTGTCTTTTAGAATATTTTTTTTTTATTTTTTTTGACATTTTTTTTTTTTATAAAAAATTTAAATTTATCATTTTTTTTAAAAAAATTTTTATAAAAATTAGTAAAATCTTTTTTAATTTCATATATCTCTCCTTTCATAATCCATACTTTAATACCTATTTTACCATATGTTGTATTAGCTTCATAAAATCCATAATCTATATTAGATCTAAAAGTAGATAATTTAATAATACCTTTTTTATAAGTTTCAGTTCTAGCCATTTCATTACCATTTAATCTACCTGAAATTTTAATTTTTATACCTTTTACTTTTTTTTTTATAGCTGTAATAATAGATAATTTAATAGATTTTTTATATGATATTCTACTTTCTATTTGTCTACATATATTTTTAGCAACTAATAAAGAATCTATTTCAGGATTAATAATATCTATTACATTTATATAAATTAAAATATTATTAATATTAATTTTATTTTTTAAATTTAAATTATTATTATAATAATTATTAATTATAATTTTTTTTATTTTTTTTTTTAAAAAATCTACTTCATTACCTTTTTTACCTATTACTATAGCAGGTTTAGAAGTACATATAGTAATTATTGTTTTATTTCTAATTCTTTCTATTATAATAGAAGAAATACAATATTTGTTTATAAATCTATTATTTATATAATTTCTAATTAAATTATCTTCAATAATATATAAATTATAATTATTTACCCATAAAGATTTCCAACCAAAAATTATACCTAATCTATTAGCAATAGGATTTGATTTTTGTCCCATTTATTTTTTTATTTTAATTTCTAATTTTATTAAACTTAATCTTTTTCTTATTTTATTTAATCTACCTTGAGGAGCAAATATAGTTCTTTTAATTATTCCTGAACTATTTACTATAATATTATGTATATATAAAAATTTTTCATTTTCATTTTTTTTTTTTTTTATTCTAAAATTAGAAATAGTAGATAATATTAAATTTATTAAAATTTTAGATTGTTTATTACTAATATAATTTTTTAATATTTCAATAGCATTAAAAACATTTTTACCTTTTAAAATATTTATTAAAGGTCTAATTTTTCTAGGAGAAATTTTTAAATTTTTTATTATAGAATAATATTTTTTTTTTTTTTTTTCTTTTATTTCTATAGATTTATTTTTTTTTCTTTTACCCATTTTTTATTTTTTTATATTATTTTTATTTTTATTTTTATTTTTATTACTAGTAGAATGACTTCTAAATATTCTAGTAGGTGAAAATTCTCCTAATTTATAACCTACCATTTCTTCTGTTATAAATACAGGTATAAATTGTTTACCATTATGTACTAAAATAGTATTACCTATAAATTCAGGTATAATTACAGAAGATCTAGACCATGTTTTAATATTTTTTTTATTTTTAATATTTAAATTATTATTTCTTATTTTTTTTAATAATTTATAATCTACATAAGGTCCTTTTTTTAAAGATCTAGGCATATTATTTTTTATTTAAAATAAATTTTGATGTTTTTTTTTTTTTTTTACGTGTTTTAAACCCTTTTGAATATATTCCTTTTTTATTTTTAGGATGACCACCTGATGCTTTACCTTCACCACCACCCATAGGATGATCAATAGGATTCATAGCTACTCCTCTAGTTCTAGGTCTTTTACCTAACCATCTATTCATTCCAGCTTTTTTTAATTTTTTAAATTTATGATTATTATTAGATATACTACCTATAGTAGCCATACAATTTAATAAAATCATTTTTTTTTCGTTAGAAGATAATTTTATAATAGCATATTTATTATCTTTAGATATTATTTTAGCATAAGTACCAGCACTTCTAGAATAAATTGCTCCTCTACCAGGAATATTTTCTATACAACATATTATAGTACCTAAAGGAATTATTAATAAAGGTGCAGTATCACCTAAATGAAAAGATGATTTATTTTTAGATGAAATTATTATATTACCTATTTTTAATCCTTTTATTGATAAAATATATTTTTTAACACCATCTATATAATGTAATAATGATATATAAGATGATCTATTAGGATCATATTCTATTGTTTTAACAATAGCTTTTATATTTAATTTATTTCTTTTATAATCTATTATTCTATATTTTTTTTTATGACCTCCTCCTATATATTTAACAGTTATTCTACCTTTATTATTCCTACCTCCTGTTTTACATTTACCAAAAATTAATTTTTTATTCATTTTTTTTATTTTCTATTATAAATTTTTTACTATATATAGTTTTATTAAATTTTACAATTATTTTAGTTAAAATTTTAATTTTACTTTTTATTATTTTTTTTTTTTTAAATTTTTTTTTAACTTTAATAATATTAATTTTATTAATTTTTATAGAATAATTTATATAAAAATATTTTTTTAATTGTATTTTATTAAAACCTTTTTTATTTAAAATAAAAGTACATATATAATATTTTTTATATAAAAAAAATGATTTTAATGTTTTTAATGGATTAATAAATAATTTCATTTTTTTTTAATTATATTTAATATATATTCATCTATATTATTACCTATTAATATAATATAATCTGATATTAATATTTTATATAAATTAATATTATTTATCCAATTTATATTAATATTTTTTAAATTTTTAGATGAAATTAATAAATTTTTATATATTTTATCAGTTAAAATTAAAAATTTTTTTTTTTTATTATTTATTTTAATTTTTTTTTTTAAAAAAAAATTAATAAAATATTTAGTTTTATGAGATAAAAATTTAAATTTTTTTAAAAGAAAAATTTTTTTTTTAAAAATTTTTTTACAAAATAAAATTTTTTTTATATTTTTAAAAATATTTTTATTAATTTTTATTTTATAATTTCTTTTTTTAGGACCAAATACTCTACCACCACCTTTAAATAAAGGATTTTTAATATCACCTTTTCTAGAATTACCTGTACCTTTTTGTTTTTGTATTTTTTTAGTACTACCTTTTATTTCACTTCTTTCTTTAGTTTTACTATTACCTAATCTTTTAGAATTTAAATAACTTTTTACATATAAATATATAATATGATTATAATTTTTATAATCATTAATTTTTTTAATATAATTAAATTTTTTTTTAAAAAAATCAATCTTATTTAAAAGAATTAAATTATTTTTCATTTTTTTTTATTATTAAATAATTATTTTTTTTACCAGGTACAGATCCATTTATTAATAATAAATTATTATTAATATCAATATCTAAAATTTTTAATTTTTTAACTGTACTTTTTTTATTACCCATTCTACCAGCCATTTTTAATCCTTTAAATACTTTAGAAGGATAAGTACCAGCACCTATTGAACCAGGTGATCTTAATCTATTATGTTGTCCATGAGTTTTACCACCAACTCCTGAAAAATTATATCTTTTAATTACTCCTTGAAACCCTTTACCTATTGAATAACCTGTAATATCTACTTTATCACCTATATTAAATATATTAATATTTATTTTTTTTTTTTTTTTTAAAAAATCTAATTCTTTATTAGATAATTTATTTAATTCTATTATTTTAGAATAATAATTAGTATTATATTTTTTAAAAAATCCTTTTAAACATTTATTAATATTTTTTTTTTTATCATAAAATAATAAATAAATATTTTTATTACCTTTTTTTTTTACTAATTTACATGGATTAGAATTAATAATAGTGCAAGTATATATTTTTTTTTTAAAAAAAATACTTATCATTTTAATTTTTTTACCTATTATTTTTATCATATATATTTTTTATATTTTAATTTTTACTTCTACACCACTAGCTAATTCTAATTTCATTAATTCATTTATTGTATTAGTATTAGCATTTAATATTTCTAAATATCTTATATGATAAGATAATTCAAATTGTTCTCTAGATTTTTTATGTACATGAGGAGATCTTAATACAGTAAATATTTTTTTTTTTGTAGGTAAAGGTATAGGACCATTTATAGTTACACCTGTTAATAATACAGATTTAATTATTTTTTTTATAGATTTTTCTAATAAAATATAATCATATGATTTTAATTTTATTTTAATATTTTTATTCATATTTATTTTAAATATTTAAATTTTATTTTCTATTATTTTTTTTAAAATATTTTTAGGTACTTCATTATAATTATAAAAATACATATTATAATTAGCACTACCTGAAGATAATGTTCTTAATACAGTAACATAACCAAACATTTCTGATAAAGGTACTAAAGCTTTTATTATTTTTTCATTATTTTTATCTACTATATTTTTAATAATACCTCTTCTTTTATTTATATCACTTACTATATTTCCCATATTATTATTTTTACATGTAACTTCTAATTTCATTATAGGTTCTAAAAGAATAGGATTAGTATTTTTAGTTGATTTTTTAAATCCATTTTTAGCAGCTATTTCAAAAGATAAAGAATCTGAATCTACAGCATGATAAGAACCATCTAATAAAATTACTTCCATAGATTCTATTTCATATCCTAATAAAGGACCTATTTTCATAGCATAAGAAAAGCCTTTTTTAATAGAACTAATAAATTCTTTAGGTATATGACCACCTTTAACTTTATTAATAAAATTTAATCCTTTTTTTTTATATGGTCCAATAGTAAATAAAATATCAGCAAATTTACCTCTACCACCAGTTTGTTTTTTATAAATTTCTCTATGTTTTATTTTTTTAGTTATTTTTTCTTTATATTCTACTTTAGGTGTACCTTTATTTATTTCTACATTAAATTCTCTTTTAATTCTATCTATTATAATATCTAAATGTAATTCTCCCATACCATAAATAATTATTTGATTAGTTTTATTATCTATTTTAATACTAAAAGTAGGATCTTCTTCTATTATTTTAGATAATGCTATACTCATTTTATCTATATCTGTTTTATATTTAGGTTCTATAGCAATACCCATTACAGGTTTAGGAAATTTAATTTTTTCTAAAATTATTGGATTTTTTTCATTACATAATGTATCACCTGTTTTAATATTTTTTAATCCTACTCCTGCAAAAATATCACCAGCAAAAATTTTATTAATAGGTATTTGTTTATTAGCATGCATTTGATACATTCTAGAAATTTTTTCTTTTTTATTAGTTCTAGTATTATAAACATAATCACCTATATTTAAAGTACCTGAATAAACTCTTATAAAAACTAATTTACCAACAAATTTATTAGTAGTTATTTTAAATACTAAAGAACAATAAAAAGAATTTATATTAGGTTTTATTAAATATTTTTTTTTATTAAATTTATTTATACCTATAATTTTTTTAGATTCTAAAGGAGAAGGTAAAAATAAACATATATAATTTAATAAAGTTTGTACACCTTTATTTTTAAAAGAAGAACCACATAATATAGGTACTATATTTAATTTTAAAGTTTCATTTTTAATTACTGATATTATTTTTTTTTTATCTATTTTTTTTTTAGATAAAAAATTATTCATTATTTTATCATCATATTCTGATAAAATTTCTAATAATTTAATTTTATATTTTTTAAATATTTTTTTTTTATCATCTGGTATTTCTTTTATATAATAATTAGTACCATAATTTTTATCTTCCCATATTATAGATTTTTCTAATATTAAATCTATTATACCTATAAAATTATCTTTTTTTTCTAATGGTATTTGAATTATAATAGGATTACTTTTTAATTTATTTTTTATTTGTTTACAAACATTAAAAAAATTAGATCCTTTTCTATCCATTTTATTAACATATCCTATTCTAGGTATTTTATATTTATTAGCTTGTTTCCATACTGTTTCTGATTGAGGTTCTACTCCGTCTACTGAACTAAATAATACTACCATTCCATCTAAAATTCTTAATGATCTTTCTACTTCTACAGTAAAATCTACATGCCCAGGAGTATCAATTATATTTATATAATATTTTTTATTATTATATATCCATTTACATCTAGTGGCAGCTGATGTTATAGTTATTCCTCTTTCTTGTTCTTGTATCATCCAATCCATAGTAGTATTACCTTCATGTACTTCTCCTATTTTATGATTTATACCAGAATAAAATAAAATTCTTTCTGTAGTAGTAGTTTTTCCAGCATCAATATGAGCTACTATACCTATATTTCTTGTATATTTTAATATATTCATTTTAAATTTTTTTAAAAAAAATTAAAATTTTAAATAAGAAAATGCTTTATTAGATTCTGCTATTTTATGTATTTCATTTTTTTTTTTAATAGTATTACCTATACCATTATAAGCAGATATAATTTCATTAGCTAATTTTTTATATATACAATTTTCTTTTCTTTTTTTAGAAAAAAAAATTAACCATTTAATAGCTAAATATTCTTTTTTTTTTTCATTTATTTTAATAGGTATATTATATGTAGTACCACCTATTTTTCTATTTTTAATTTCTACTTTAGGATAAATATTTTTTAATGCTTTTTTAAAAATATTTAAAGGTAAAATATTTTTTTTTATATTTTTTTTTTCTATTTCTTTTAAAGTTTTATTAAATATTTTATATGCTAAATATTTTTTACCATTTTTCATTAAATTATTAATAAAATTAATAACTAATTTATCATTATATTTAAAATCATTATTTTTATTTTTTAATTTATTTATTTTTATTTTCTTTTTTCTCATTTTTTTTATTTTTATTTATTTTAGTCCCATATCTACTTCTACTTTTTTTTCTATTTTTAACACCTTCTGTATCTAAAGTTCCACGTATTATATGATATTTAACTCCTGGTAAATCTTTAACTTTACCTCCTTCTATTAAAACCATAGAATGTTCTTGTAAATTATGTCCTTCACCTTTTATATAAGCATTAACTATATATTTATTTGTTAATTTAACTCTAGCAATTTTTCTTAATGCTGAATTAGGTTTTTTAGGAGTAGTAGTATAAACTTTTATACATACTCCTCTTTTTTGAGGGGATTTTTTTAAAGCTGGTGATTTATTTTTTTTTTTTATTTTTTTTCTTTTTTTTTTAATTATTTGTTGAATAGTAGGCATTTATTTAATTTTTAAAATTAATTTTTATTTTATTGTTTTTAATATATTTAAAAGTAGATAATAAAGTTACTTTATTATTAATAATAGCAATATTATGTTCATAATGTGCTGATAATGAATTATCATTAGTTAAATAAGTCCATTTATCTTTATCTAATTTTATTTTACTAGTTTTTTGATTTACTATTGGTTCAATAGATAAAACCATACCATTTTTTATTAATAACCCATTATTTTTATTATTATAATTTGAAATATAAGGATTTTCATGCATTTTTTTACCTATTCCATGACCACCTAAATCTTTTACTATTTTAAAACCTTTTTTATTTATATATTTACTAATTATATATCCTATATTACCTATTTTATTACCTATTTTGCATTCTTTAATACCTAAATATAAAGCTTTTAAAGTATTTTTTAATAATTTTTTTTTAATATTAGATATATTACCAACTTTAAAAGTATATGCATGTTCACCATAATATTTATTCATTAAAACACCACAATCTATAGAAATTATATCACCTTCTTTTAAATAAATATTATTTCTAGGTATACCATGTACTACTTCATTATTAACAGATGTACAAATAGTATTAGGATAATTATATAAACCTAAAAAAGCAGGATTACCACCATTATCTAAAATATAATCATAAGCTATTTTATCTAATTTAGATAAATTTATACCAGGTTTAATATATTTAGATAAAATACCTAATGTTTTAGAAGTTAAAATAGAACTTTTTTTAATTAATTTAATTTCTTTAATACTTTTAATTAACATTTTTTTTTTTTTTAAAAAAAAATAATATTTTTTTTAAAAAAAATTATATGGGTGATACTAGATTCGAACTAGTGACCTTTTGCTTGTAAAACAAATGCTCTAAACCAACTGAGCTAACCACCCATTTAAATAATAATATTTTTATATTAAAAAAAAAATTATATTTTAATATTTTTATATTCTTTTATTATATCTAATTTTTTATTAGATATTTTTTTTATATCATTATATAAAATTAAATTATTTATAAAATATTTATTATTCCATTTTTTATAATTATTTCTCATTATATTTATTATTATTTTTATAATTCTTATTTTTTTATTTTTATTTTTTATATATATAATATATTTATTAATAAAATCTTGTATTATTTTACCATAATATTTAAATTTTATTAAATTTTTTTTAGGATATTTTATTTTTTTATTATTATTATTAATTAATTTTATAAAATTTTTAAATAAAAAATTTAATTCTTTAATTTTCATATTAGAAATTAAATATAATTGATATAAAAATTTTATTTTTAAATTTAAAAATTTATTTTTATTTACTAATTTCATTAAATTTAATATATATTTATAATTTTTTTTTTTTATATTTTTATCTTTTATTTTTAAAGTATATTCTACTAATTTTTGTATATTTCTACCATATTCTGGTATAATAATTTTTTTATTTTTATTATAATATTTCATTTTTTTTTTAAAAATATATAAATTATATTTATTAAAAAAAAAATTTTTATTTATGTCTAAAATATGTGAAATAACTAATAAAAAATCTATATCAGGATATAGGAAATCACATTCTAATATTAAAACAAAAAGATGGTTTAAAATAAATTTTTTAAAAAAAAAATTTTATGATCAAATTAATAAAAAATGGATAAAATTAAAAATATGTTCATATACTATAAGATTAATAAAAAAAAAAGGATTAAATAATATTTTAAATATAAAAAAAAATGGCAAAATCAAAAAATAGAAAAGTAATAATATTAGAATGTATTGAACAAAAAAAAAATAAAAAATATAAAAATAAAAATATATCTAAATATTATACTATTAAAAATATTAAAAATAATAAAAAAAAATTAAAATTAAAAAAATATAATTATATTATAAGAAAAAGAACTATCCATGAAGAAAAATAAAAAAAAAGTTAAATTTATTAAAATGATAAAAAAAAAAAATAAATTTTATACTTTTATAGAAAAAATAATAGAAGAAAAAAAAATATATAATATTTTAAAAATAAAAAATTAATATAATAATTTAATTATTTTTAATAAAAAAAAATAAAATTTATTAATTTCTTCAATATTATTATATATACCAAAACTTATTCTAATAGTACCATTTAATTTTAAATATTTAAATAAATGATTAGTACAATGATAACCAGTTCTAACTGAAATACCATAATTATTTAATAAATTACCTATATCATAATTGTTAATATTTTTAATATTAAATGAAATAATAGGTGAATAATAATTTTTATTATATAAAATAATATTTTTATTTTTTAAAAATAATTTTATTAAATAATTAGTAATTATATTTTCATATTTATTAATATTATTAATATTAATTTTATTAATAAATTTTATTATATATAAAAAAGAAAAAATAGATGATAAATTTAAAGTACCAGCTTCAAATTTATTAGGTATTTTTAAAAATAATGATTTTTTATAATTATATTTTTTAATCATACCACCTCCATATTGATAACATGACATTTTATTTAAAATTTTTTTTTTACCATATAATATTCCTAATCCTGTAGGTCCATATATTTTATGGGCTGAAAAAACATAAAAATCTACATTTAATTTTTGTACATTTATTTTTAAATGACTTATAGATTGTGCACCATCTAAAATAATAATAATATTTTTATTATAATTTTTAATTATTTCTACTATTTTTTTTATAGGTAAAATAGTACCAAATACATTAGAAATATGAGTTAAAGAAATTAATTTTGTTTTTTTAGTTAAAATTAATTTTAATCTTTTTAAAGATATATTAAATTTTTTATTAATTTTTAAAATTTTTAATTTTAATTTTTTTTTAAAAGATAATATTTGCCAAGGAATAATATTAGAATGATGTTCTAATTGAGTAATTATTATTTCATCATTTTTATTAAATAAAAAATTTAAACTTTTAGATATTAAATTAATAGATTCAGTAGTATTTTTAGTAAAAATTATTTCTTTATATTCTTTAGCATTTATAAATTTTTTAATTTCTTTTCTACATTTTTTAATATAATAAAAATTTTTAAAACTTAAAAAAGTATTATTTCTAATATTGGAATTTAAATTAAAATAATAATATTTTAATTTTTTAATTAATATTTTAGGTTTATGAGTAGTAGAAGCATTATCAAAATAAATAAAAGGATAATTATTAATTTTTTTTTTAAAAATTGGGAATTCTTTTCTTATTTTTAAAATTTTTTTTTTATCAAACATTATTATTATTACAAATTAATTTTAATTTTTTTATTATTTTTTTTTTAATTTTTTTATTTATAAATTTTATATTTAAAATTTTATTTAAAAAAGATAAAAAAAAAATAATTTTACTATTTTTAATATTTATTCCTTTAGTTTGTAAATAAAAAATTATATTTTTATCTATTTTACCTATTGTTACTCCATGTGAACATTTTACATTTTTAGAAAAAATATTTAATTGAGGTTTAGAGAAAAAAAAAATTTTTTTAGATAAAATAAAAGATTTATAATTTTGTAATGAAATATTTTTTTTAGTTTTTTTTTTAATAGTAGTTATACTATTTAAAATAGTATAAGTTTTATCACTTAAAATATTAATATATTTTTGATTATTATAACAATAATTATAATTATTATATATATATATATAATTTTCTATTATTTGATTTTTATTAGCTAATATAATACCATTTATATTAGTTTTACATTTATTTTTTAAATAAAAAATATTAACTATATTAATAGTTATTTTTTCATTTAAATATAAATCATATAAAATAAATTTACTTAAATAATCTTGATAAATAAATAAATTATTAATAGATTTAAAATAATTATTATTATTTTTAAATTTTAAATAAAAAACTTTACTTTTTTTTTTTATTAAAATTAATATTAATAAATTATTTAAAATTTTTTTTTTTTTTTTAAAAAAATATTTTTCTTTTATTTTTAAAAAATTATTTTTTTCTACTACTATTAATATAGTAGTATTAATTATAATTTTTTTTTTTTTTTTAATTTTAAATAAAAAATTTAAAATTAATTTTAATTTATTTAGATTTTTTTTAATTTTTATTAAAATTAAATTATTATAATTTAATAAAGATAATAATATATTATATATAGAAAAAAAATTATATTTTTTTAAAAAAAAAATATATTTATATATTTTATATATAGATATTTTTTTAATAATAATTTTTTTATTAAAATAATATAATTTTTTTTTAAAAAAAAAACCATTTTTAAAATAAATATATATTTTTTTTTTATTTTTAATATTTTTTTTTATAATTTTTTTTTTTTTATATTTTTTATAATAATATTTATTATTAAATAATTTTTTAAATTTTGAAAAATTTTTATATTTTTTTTTTTTTAAATATAATTTTTTAATTATATTAAAAACATATATATATATATTTTTTTTTTTTTTTATATTATTAAGTATCTTTTTTATATTAAAATTCATTTTTATTTAATTTTTTTTTAATTATTTTTTTATATCCATATTTATTTATTAAATTTATAATTTTTTTTTTTTTTTTTTTAACTGATAATATGATATTACCATTATATAATATATGAATATAATTAGGATTTATATAATTAAAAATATTTATATTATGTGTTATCATTAATAATGATCTTTTTTTTTTTTTATTATTAATATATTTTTTAATAATATTAAAAATTAATTTTAAAGTATCTATATCTAATCCAGAATCTATTTCATCTAAAATAATAAATTTTGGTTTTAATAATAAAATTTGTAAAATTTCATTTTTTTTTTTTTCACCACCTGAAAATCCTACGTTAAAATAACGATTTAAATATTTTAAATTAATTTTTAATAAATTACATTTTTTTTTAATTATTTTAAATATTTTTTTTGATTTTATTTTAGAAGAAATAATATTTTTTAAAAAACTATACATAGTAATACCATTAATTTCTATAGGATATTGAAAAGATAAAAAAATACCTAATTTAGAAATTATATCAGGTGATAAATTATTAATTTTTTTTTTTAAAAAATAAATATTACCTTTTATTATTTTATATTTAGGTTTACCTACTATTACATTAGATAATGTACTTTTACCAGATCCATTAGGACCCATTATAATATGTATTTTATTTTTTTTAATTTTTAAATTTAATTTTTTTAAAATTAAATTTTTTTTTATTTTTACATATAAATTTTTTATTTTTAACATTTTTTTTTAACCTATTGTATTTTTTAATTTTAAATTTAATAATTCTTTAGCTTCTAAAACAAATTCTAATGGTAATTCATTAATAATATCAGCACTAAAACCACTAACTATTATAGACATAGCTTTTTCATTATTTAATCCTCTTTGATTACAATAAAATATTTGTTCTTTTTCAATTTTAGAAATTGTAGATTCATGTTCTATTTTTGATGAATTCATATTTATAATATAAGGTAAAGTATATGATATACATTTATTCCCTATTAATAATGAATCACATTGAGTATAATTTTTAGAATTAATAGCCTTTTTATTAATTTTAACTAATCCTCTATATGTATTAATAGAATTATCAGTACATATAGCTTTAGAAATTATAATACTTTTAGTATTTTTACCTATATGAATCATTTTACTACCAGTATCTATTTGTTGATAATTTTTAGTTAAAGAAATAGATTTAAATTCTCCTATTGAATTATTACCTTTTAAAATACAAGATGGATATTTCCAAGTTATAGCTGATCCTGTTTCTACTTGTATCCAAGTAATTTTAGCGTTTTTATGACATAATCCTCTTTTAGTAACAAAATTATATATACCACCTTTACCTCTTTTATTACCTGGATACCAATTTTGAATAGTAGAATATTTTATTTTAGCATTTTTTAATGCTATTAATTCTACTACAGCAGCATGCATTTGATTATTATTTCTAATAGGTGCTGTACAACCTTCTAAATAATTTAAAGATGAATTTTCATCTACTATTATTAAAGTTCTTTCAAATTGACCTATTAAATTATTATTTATTCTAAAATATGTAGATAAATCAATAGGACATTTTACATTTTTAGGAATATAACAAAAAGAACCATCAGAAAAAACAGAAGTATTTAAAGCAGAATAAAAATTATCATTATAAGGTACTACAGTACCCATATATTTTTTTATTAATTTACTATATTTTTTTATTGCTTTACTAAAAGAACAAAAAATAATACCATATTTTTTTAAAATTTTATTATAAGTAGTTTTTATACTACTAGAATCAAAAATATAATCTATTGAAACATTTTTAATATTTTTATTAATAGGTATACCTAATTTATTAAATGTTTTAATAATATTTTTATTATTTTCTATTTTTTTTTCTTTTTTAATTATTTCAGAAAAATAACTAATAAAATTAAAATTTATTTTTTTATAATTTAAGTTAGACCATTTAGGATATTTTTTAATTTTTTTCCAATAATAATAAGATTTAATTCTTAATTTTTTTATCCATTTAGGTTCATTTTTAATTTTAGATATTTTTTTAATTATATTTTTATTTAATCCTAATGGTAAAGTATTAGATTCTATGTTTGTAGTAAATCCATATTTATATTTTTTTTTTTTAATTTTCATTTTTTATTTTAAATAAAAAGTTTTTAATAATTTTAAATCCATTATAACCAGATAATTCTGGATTAAATTGTATACCATAAAAATTTTTTCTTTTTAAAGCTGAACTATAAGTTATAATATTATTAGTATGTGAGATACAATAAGCACCTATTGGTATATAATATTTATTTAAAAAATATTGATAAAAATTATTATTTTTAATATTTGAAAATAATTTTTCATCATTATTATGATATACTTTATACCATCCAATATTTTTTTTTTTAAAAATTTTAATTTTAATATTTTTAAATATATTTAAACATTTAATTTTTCTAAAATTAGAACATAAAATATTTAATCCATTAGATATACCTAATATTGGTTGTTTTAAATTTAAAATAACATTATCTAATTTTTTTTTTTTAATTATTTTTATAGATTTTTTAATACTAATTTTATTAGATATATATATAATTATTTTATCTGATTTTATAATTTTTTTTTTATTATTTGTTATAATAATTTTAATATTAAATTTTTTTAATAAAAAAAAAATATTATTATCTTTTTTTTTTATTAAAGATTTAATTAAACATAATTTCATTTTTTTTTAAAAAAAAATTTATAAATTTTTATAAAATTTTTGTTAGATAATTCTTCAGCTCTTTTTAAAAATAAATTATTTTTATATATTTTAATTTTTTTAAAATTAAAATATTTTATTAAATTATTTTTAATTATTTTTCTTTTATATAAAAAACATTTTTTTATAAAATTAAAAAATTTTTTTTTTTTTATTTTATTTTTTTTTAATAATTTTATATTTTTATTAAAAAATTTAATTTTTATTAAACTAGAATTTACTTTAGGAATAGGATTAAAATTTTTTTTATTAATATTAAATAATTTTTTAATTTTAAAAAAAAATTGTAAATAAAAAGATAATTTTGTTTTTTTTTTACCTTTTTTACAAATTAAACTATCAACAAATTCTTTTTGTAACATAAATATACATTTTTTTATATATTTTCTATTATTTATAATCCATAAAATTATTTTAGATGATATATTATATGGTAAATTACCTATTAAAAAATATTTTTTAAATCCTAATTTTTTTAATTTACAATTTAAAATATTTTTATTTAATATTTTTTTTTTATTTTTTTTTTTTAAAAATTTTTTTTTAATATATTTTACTAATTTTTTATCTATTTCTATTAATAAAAATTTTTTATATAATTTTATTATTTTTTTACTTATTATACCTAATCCAGGACCTATTTCTAGTATGCAATTTTTATTTTTAATATTATTTTTTAAAATAATATTAATTATTTTATAAACTATTAAATTATTTTTTAAAAAAATTTGACTAAATTTTTTTTTTATCATTTTTTTTTAAAATAATAATTTTTTTAAATAATAATTTAGCTTTTTTTATCTTATGATTAAAAGGTAATATTACTTTTAATTTTAATAAATTATTAATATTACATTTTTTAATATTAAGTATATTTAAAAGTTTTTTATTAGTTCTAGGTAAAAAAATATAAGATATATGAGTAATAATACCCATTATTTGAGAAGATATATAAATTACTTTTTTAATTTTATTTATATTTTTTTTTTTAAAATCCCAAGGTTTTTTATCAGATAAATATTTATTACCTAATCTAGATAATTCAATAAATTTACATAATGATAATCTAAATTTAAATTTTTTAATTAATTTACAAATTTTAATAGGATATTTTTTAATTTTTTTTAAAAAAATTAAATCTTCTTTTTCTATTTTTTTAGGTTTAGGTATTTTATTATTAAAATATTTATTTATAAATATAATAACTCTATTTAAAAAATTACCTAAAATTCCTACTAATATTGAATTATTATATAATACAAATTTTTCCCATGTAAAATTAGTATCTTTTTTTTCTGGCATATCCATTATTAAACTATATCTTAAAGAATCTTGCATTTTAGGGAAAAATTTTAAAAAATCATGTAAATAAATATTATTTTTTTTAGATTTAGATTTAGAAATTTTTTTTTTTTTAAAATTTAAAAATTCATTAGCAGGTATATTATATGGTATAATTAATTTTTTATTAAAATTTTTATAAATTATAGGTAATAATATACTATGAAAAATAATATTATCTTTACCAATAAAATTTATTAAAATATTATTTTTATTTTTCCAATATTTTTGCCATTTTTTATTATTTTTTTTAGCCCAATCTATAGTACAAGATAAATAACCTATTAAAGATTCGAACCATACATATAAAACTTTTTTTTTAAATTTTTTATTTTTTTTTATAGGTAATTTTATTCCCCAATTTAAATCTCTAGTTATAGATCTTTCTTCTAATAAATTTTTTTTTAAAAAAGAAATCATAGTATTAATTACATTTTTTTTTACTTTTCTTTTTTTAAAATTATTAATAATATTTTTAATTATTTTTTTATTTTTTTCAAATGATATATAAAAATTATATGTTAATTTTAATATAGGTTTTTTTTTACTTAAAATAGAAATAGGATTTAATAATTCATATTTTTTAATTATTTTACCACATTTATAACATTGATTATATAAACTATCATTATTTTTACAATAAGGACATGTACCTTTTATATATTTATCAGCTAAAAATAATTTATAATAATTATCATAATATTGATATTTTTTTTTCTTAATAAAAAAATTTTTAAAAAATAATTTTTTAAATATTTTTTTAGATAAATTATGATGTAATTTATCTGATGTTCTATAATAATTATCTAATGAAATATTAAATTTTGATAAATATTTTTTAATATAAAAATGATATTTATCAATTAATTTTTTTTTATTTTTTTTTTCTTTTAAAGATTTAATTAAAATAGAAGTACCATATTCATCAGAACCTGAAATAAATATTATTTTTTTTTTAATACTTCTTAAATATCTAGAATAAATATCAGCAGGTATAAATACACCTGATAAATGCCCTATATGTATATATCCATTAGTATATGGAAATGCTGCTGTAATAATATATTTTTTTTTCATTTTTTTTTAAAAATAAATAATTTTTATTTTAAAAAGATAATTTAATAACTTCTTCAATTTTTTTTACAAAATTAAATTTTAATCCTAATAAATTTTTTTTTTTTATATTTAATAAATTTTTTTTATTATTATAAGGTAATATTATTCTTTTAATTGATGATCTTTTAGCAGCTAATATTTTTTCTTTTATTCCACCTACTTCTAAAACTTTACCTTTTAATGTAATTTCTCCAGTCATAGCTAAAAAAGATTTTATTTTTTTTTTTTTAAATAAAGAAATAAAAGATATTAATATAGAAATTCCTGCTGATGGTCCATCTTTAGGTATAGATCCTTCAGGTATATGTAAATGTATATTATATTTTTGTAATAAATTAAAATTTATTTTTAATAGTTTATAATTAGCTTTAATATAATTAAAAGCTAATATAGCTGATTCTTTCATTATTTTACCTATATTACCTGTTATACTTAAATTACCACCATTATTTTTAATATTACTTTTTAATAAAACTGATTCTATATAAATAATATCCCCACCAAAATTAGTCCATGCTAATCCTATACTTATACCAGGTAATTTTATTTTTTTATATTTTATTAGGTTATTTTTATAACCTAATACTTTTTCTATTATATTAGAATTAATATTTTTAATATATTTTTTATATATTACTATATTTTTAATTATAAAATTAACTAATTTAGAAATACATCTTTCTAAATTTCTAATACCACTTTCATAAGTATAATTTATTATTATTTTTTTTATATTTTTTTTTTTTAAAATAAAATTTTTTTTTTTTAATTTATTATTTTTTAATATTTTAGGTAATAAAATTTTATTTACTATTTTAACTTTTTCTTCTATTGAATAACCATTTATATTAATTATTTCCATTCTATCTAATAAAGCATTATTTATATTATTAATATTATTTGCAGTAGCTATAAAAAAAATTTTAGATAAATCATAATTTATTTCTAAATAATTATCATAAAAATATTTATTTTGTTCTGGATCTAAAACTTCTAACATAGCTGATGAAGGATCACCATTATTACTAATATTTAATTTATCTATTTCATCTAAAATAAAAATAGGATTTGAAGTACCAGCTTTTTTTATTAATTGTAATATTCTACCAGGCATTGCTCCTATATAAGTTTTTCTATGACCTCTTATAATAGATTCATCATGAATTCCACCTAAAGATATTCTTACATATTTTCTACATAAAACTTTTGAAATAGATTTACCTAATGAAGTTTTCCCTACACCTGGTGGACCTAAAAAACATAATATAGGTGATTTAATATATTTTTTTTTTTTAAATTTTAATACTGATAAATATTCTAATATTCTATTTTTAACTTTTTCTAAACCATAATGATTTTTATTTAAAATTTTTATAGCTCTTTTAAAATTAAAATTATCATTAGAATATTTATACCAAGGTAAATCTAATAAAAAAATTAAATAATTTTTAATTATATTATATTCATATTGTTGCCTATTAATAAATTCTAATTTAGATATTTCTATATTAAATTTTTTATTAGCTTCATTAGACCATTTTTTTTTAAATGATTTTTTTTTTAAATTATTAATTTCATTATTATAATTTTTTTTATTTAATTCTTTTTGTAAAATTTTTATTTGTTGTTCTAAAAAATATTTTTTTTGTTGTAATATTATTTTTTTTTTTATTTTTATTTGTATTAAATTTTTAATTTTTATTTTTTTATATTCAATATTTAAATATTTTAATAAAATTAAAGATTTTTTAATTATATTATTTTGAATTAAAATAATTTGTTTTTTTTTAATAGATATATTAATATTAATAGTTACATAATAAATTAAAAAAATAATATTATTAATTTTTTTAAAATTAAATTTTTTATTTAAAAAAGATATAAAATTATTATTAATAATTTTTTTTGATAAACTTTTAATTAATTCTAAAATAAAAAAAAAATATTTTTTTTTTAAAAAAAAATAATTTAATATTTTAATTTTAGAAAAAAAAAATTTTTTAAAAAAAAATAATTTAATAATTTTAAATCTTATTTTACCTTGTAAAATAACTGTTAAATTATTATTAGGCATACTAAAAATTTTTATTATATATCCTATAGTACCTATATTATATATTTTATATTTATTTTTTTTAGTTATTATACCTATTGTTTTATTTTTTTTATAAATTTTTTTTATTAAATTAATATTTTTACTTTTACTTATTATTAAAGGTAAAATTAATCCAGGGAATAAAATTATATTTTTAATAGGTAAAATATATATATATTTTTTTAAAAAAAAATTAAATTTTTTTATCATTTATATTTTTTAATTTTTATTAAATATAATTTTTATTTATTATATATAATTTAATTATTTATTATAATTATAATAATTATTATTATGAAAATAAAAAAAAAAATAATAATGGGGATAGATCCAGGATTTAATATAACAGGATTATCAATTTTAGAAATTAAAAATAATAAATTAAATATTTTATATATTAAAGAAATAAATTTAAAAAAAGAAAAAAATTATTTAAATAAAATGAATATAATTTATTTAAAAATAAAAAAAATAATAAAATTATATAATCCTAATATATTAGTAATGGAATCTACTTTTTTAGGTAAAAATGTAAAATCTTTAAAAAGATTAATACAATGTCAAAGTTCAATTATTTTTGCTGCTATTCATAAAAAATTATCAATTATTGAATATTCTCCTAAAACAATTAAATTATTAATTACTGGATATGGTAATTCTACAAAAAAAGATTTAAAAAAAAAATTAGAAAAAATATTTAATAAAAAATTAAATTATAGTAAAAATTTTGATTTTAGTGATAGTTTAGGTGTAGCTTTATGTTATATAATAAATATATATAAATATAAAATTAAATTAAATTAATAAATTTAATATTTTATTTTTTATAAAAATAATTTTTTTTATTTTTTTAATTTTTTTTTTAAAAAAAATATTATTTTTTAATTTATATAAAATATAATTTTTATTATTATATTTTTTTTTAATATAAATTATTATTTTTTTTTTATTATTTATCATAATTATATATTTTATTTTTTTTTTTTTTAAATATTTTATATTTAATTTTGGAAATTTTTCATAAAAAATACTATTTTTATTTTTTAATAAAAACCAAATCATTTCTGATATAAAAGGTGCAAAAGCCGAAAATATTATTAAAAATTTTTCTAAAATAATTTTATTTATACATTTATTTTTAATAAAAAAATTAAATGTAATCATAAAAAAACTAATTGAAGTATTTAAATTTAAATTTAAATAATTAAATTTAATTTTTTTAATTAAATCATTAATATAATATTTTTCTATTATTAATGGTTTTTTATTTTTTATTTTTTTTTTATTTTTTTTAAAATAAAACCATATTCTTTTTAAGAATTTATAAATTCCTTTTATATTTTTTATATTCCATATTTTTTTTTTATTAAAAGGACCAATAAAAATTTGATATAATCTAAATGTATCAATACCATATTGATTAATAATTTTAATAGGATTAATTATATTTAATTTTGATTTAGACATTTTTTCTAATTTTAAATAACATATAAATTTTTTTTTTTTAATAAATTTATATTTTTTATATTTTTTTTTAAATTTTTTTATATTTAATTCATTTTTTTTTTTTAAATATTTATTTTTTATATATTTATATTTTATTTTATTTTTATATTTTTTAATTAAATCATATGATATAAAAATATTCTTATTTTTTATTTTTAAAATAGAAATTGATTTATATAAAATAGTACCTTGATTTATAAATTTTTTAAAAGGTTCTTTATATTTTAAAATATTAATATCTTTTAAAAATTTTTGACAAAATCTAGAATATAATAAATGACCATTAGTATGTTCAGCACCACCTATATATAAATCAACATTTTTCCAAAATAATTCTTTTTTTTTATCTATAATTTTTTTTTTATTTTTATTATCTATATATCTTATAAAATACCAATTAGAACCGGCTATACTAGACATAGTATTAGTATCTAATTTAAAAATTTTTTTTTTTTCATTTAAATATTTATTATATACTATTTTTTTTTTATTATCATCCCATGACCATTTATTATAATATTTTAATTTAAAATATTTTTTTTTATAAGGTAATTTTATTGGTAAATATTTTTCATTTATATTAAATGGTATTTTTTTTTTATAAAAAATAGGAATAGGTTCTCCCCAAGATCTTTGTCTAGAAAAAATTATATTTTTTAATTTTAAAATTTTTTTTTTTTTTTTATTTTTAGATATATATATTTTTTTTATATTAAAATCTTTAAAAATATTTAATAAAATATTATTTCTTTTAAAGAAAAATTTATTATTACTATTAGTTTTTATTACAGTATTATTAATATTAATATCATTATTATTAAAATAATTACTTATATATATATTTATTTTTTTTTTTTTTTCATTTAAAATATTAGTTTTAATTAAAATTTTAAATTTTTCATTTAAATTAATTTTTTTTTTAATATATTTTTTAATTTTTTTTTTTTTTAAATTATTAATAAATTTATTAGCTTTAGAAGATGGATAATTAATAATTATATTTTTTATATTTTTTAAATTTTTTTTTTTTTTAAAATAAATTTTTATTTTTTTTTTATTTATTCTTAAATAAGAATAATAATAATAATATTTACCTATCCATTTTTTTTGAGAATTTTTTATATTTTTAGGCCAATTTAATAATTTTAAATCTCTTAATAATCTATCAGAATAAACTTTAATTCTAATATGCCATTGTAACATTTTTTTTATAATTATATTATAATTTCCTCTAATACTTTTACCATTTTTAATTTCTTCATTAGCTAATACTGTAGATAATTTAGGACACCAATTAACATAACTTTTTTTTAAAAAAATTAATCTAAAATTATTTAATATTTTATTTTTTTTTTTATAATTAATTTTATTCCATTTTATTATTTTATTTTTATATTTAATTTTTTTATTTATTAATTTTTTAATTAAAACTTTAATATTTCTAGCTTTTTTTTTTTTATTATCATACCAAGAATTAAATAATTTTATAAAAATCCATTGAGTCCATTTATAATAATTACTTTTACTAGTTATTATTTCTTTTTCCCAATTAAAAAAAATATTAATTTTTTTAATTTGTTTTTTATAATTTTTAATACATTTTTTTATTATTTTATTAGGACTTTTATTATTTTTAATAGCATATTGTTCAGCAGGTAATCCAAAAGAATCAAATCCTATAGGATTTAAAATTTTATAACCACAACTAGATTTATATTTTGCAATAATATCTGAAAATATATAACCTATAGTATGACCTACATGTAATCCACTTCCTGAAGGATAAGGGAACATATTTAATATATAAAATTTTTTTTTTGATTTTTTATTTATATTAAAAAAATTAAATTTTTTATATTTTTTTTTTATATTATTTTCAATTTTTTTAAAATTATATTTCATTTTTTTTAAAAATATATATATATATAATATAATATATATTATATTGCCGATGTAGCTCAGAAGGTAGAGCACGTGATTTGTAATCTCGTTGTCGGGGGTTCAAATCCCTCCATCGGCTTTATTTATTAATTATTTTATTTAAAAAATATTAATTTTTTAAATTAAAATTAAATATAATAAGGGGAGATACTCAAGTGGTTAACGAGGACAGACTGTAAATCTGTTGATTAATAATCTTCGTAGGTTCAAATCCTACTCTCCCCATTTAAAAATTTTATTTTTAAATTAAACTGCGAGAATAGTTCAATAGGTAGAATACCAGCCTTCCAAGCTGAAGATTACGGGTTCAAATCCCGTTTCTCGCTTTATTTTTAAAAAAAAATATATGGTAAAAGAAAAATTTAATCGTGATAAACCTCATTTAAATATAGGTACAATAGGTCATGTTGATCATGGTAAAACTACTTTAACTGCAGCTATTACTAAAGCATTATCCTTAAAAGGATTAGCAGAAGAAAAAAAATTTATTAATATTGATAATGCTCCTGAAGAAATAGAAAGAGGTATTACTATTAATACTTCACATATAGAATATCAAACTGAAAATAAACATTATGCACATATTGATTGTCCAGGACATTCAGATTATATAAAAAATATGATAACAGGGGCAGCTCAAATGGATGGTGCTATTTTAGTTATAGCAGCTACAGATGGACCTATGCCTCAAACTAGAGAACATATATTATTAGCTAAACAAGTAGGAGTACCTAAAATTTTAGTTTTTTTAAATAAAATAGATTTATTAAAAGATAAAGAATTATTAGAATTAGTAGAAGAAGAAACTAAAGAATTATTAGAATCATATGGTTATAAAGATGTACCTATTATAAAAGGTTCAGCTTTAAAAGCCTTAAAAGGTGATAAAAAATATATTGATGGTATTTATAAATTAATGAATAAAATAGATGAATATATCCCTAATCCTATAAGAGAAATTAATAAACCTTTTTTAATGTCTATAGAAGATATTTTTACTATTACAGGTAGAGGTACTGTATGTACTGGTAAAATAGAATCTGGGGTTATTAAAACAGGTGATTCAGTAGAATGTATAGGAATGAATAAAAAAATAAAAACTATTGTAACAGGTATTGAAATGTTTAGAAAAATTTTAGATAAAGGTGAAGCGGGTGATAATGTAGGATTATTATTACGTAGTATAGAAAAAAATCAAGTTAAAAGAGGTATGATTATTTGTACACCTAATACTTTTAATTCTTATAAAGAATTTAAAGCTAAAATTTATATTTTAAAAAAAGAAGAAGGTGGTAGACATACTCCTTTTTATAATAGATATAAACCACAATTTTATTTAAGAACTACTGATATAACAGGGACTATTAAATTAGATAAAGGTATAGAAATGGTTATGCCAGGAGATAATTTAAATATAAAAGTAAAATTAAATAAATCTGTAGCATTAAATGAAGGATTAAAATTTGCTATTAGAGAAGGCGGTAAAACAGTAGGTGCTGGTAAAATTATTAAAATTATTAAATAATATATATTAATATTAATATTAATAATTTAAAAAATTTTAAAAAAAATTACGGATGTAGCTTAATGGTAGAGCATCAGTCTCCAAAACTGAAGGTTGTAAGTTCAAATCTTACCATCCGTGTTAATTTAAAATTAATATTATATTTATATTTTTTTTTTAAAAAAAAACTATATTAAATTAATTATTAATTAATAATATAATGTTAAAAAAAAAAAAATGGTATATTTTAAAAATAAAAAATAATTATGAAGATATAATTATAAATAAAATAGAAAAAAAAATTAAAAAAAAAATTAAAAAAAAATATTATTTAGGATATTTAATGATTAAAATTTTTTTAAATAAAAAAATTTTTTTTTTTATAAAAAATATAGAAGGTGTATCTTATTTTTTAAATGAAAGAATAAATAAATTACCATTAAATATTAATAATAATAATTATTATAAAAAAAAAAATATTAATTATAAAAAAAAAAAAAAATATAATATAGGTGAAACCATTATTATTAAAAAAGGTATATTTAAAAATAAAAATGGTAAAATAAATAAAATTTATAAAAAAAAAAAAAAAATAGAAATATTAATTTTAATTTTAGGTAAAATAATACCTATAAAAATAAAAATTGATCAAATTAAAAAAAAAAAATGAAAAAAATAATAAAATCAATTAAATTAATAATTAAAGGGGGATTAGCTAATCCTTCACCTCCTATTGGTCCTGCATTAGGTTCTATAGGTATTAATATAATGGATTTTTGTAATAAATTTAATAAAGAAACTAAAAATAAAGAATATATGAATAAAAGTATTCCTGTAATTATTAATATTTATGATGATAAAAGTTTTAATTTTGAAATTAAAAAACAATCTATAAAAGATAAAATATTTAATTTATTAAAAATTAAAAAAGGTTCTAATGAACCTAATAAAAAAAAAATAGGTGAAATTGATATTAAAGAAATTAAAAAAATAGCTAAATATAAAATGTCTGATTTAAATTGTTTTAAAATTAAATCAGCTATTTCTATGATAAAAGGTACATTAAAATCAATAGGTATAAAAATAAAAAATGAAAAAAAAAAATAAAGAAAAATTATATAAAAAATATAATTTTAATAAATTTTATAATGAAAAAGAAATTTTTAATATTATTAAAAAAATAAATAATAATAAATTTGATTCTTCAATAGATTTATATATTAATATAATTTTTAAAAAAAAAAAAGATTTTATTTTTAATGAATTTGTAAAATTACCTTATAGTAATGGTAAAAAATATATTATACTAGCTTTAGTACCTAAATATATGAGAAAAAAAATAAAAAAATTAAATATTAAATATATTGGAGGTACTAATTATATAAAAAAAATAGAAAAATATAAATGGACTAATTTTGATATTATATATACTACTGATTATTATATGAATAAAATTTTAAAATTAGGTAAAATTTTAGGTAGTAAGGGGCTTATACCTAATAAAAAAAATTATACAATAAGTGATAATCCTTATAAATATATAAAAGAAAAAATAAAAAGTAAAATAATAGAATTAAAAATTAATAAAAATATTATTAATGTTACTATAGGTAAAATATCTTTTAAGAAAAAAATTTTAATTAAAAATTTAAATTTTTTTTTAAAAAAAATAAAAAAAATATTATTAAAATATAATTTTTTAAAAATTAAAAATATATATATTTCTAGTACTATGGGACCTAGTTTAAAACTGTTAATTTAATTAAAATGAAAAATAAAATAGAAAAGAAAAAAATTTTATTAAAATTTAATAAAATTTTTAATAAATATAATAATTATTCTATAATAGATATATCTAGATTAGATTCTAAATCTTTTTTTTTCTTTAAAAAAGAATGTTATTTACATAATATAAAAATTTTTAATATTAAAAATAATTTAATAAAAAAATCATTATTGTTAAATAATAAAAAAAAAATTTTAAAGAAAATTACTAAAGTATTAAATAATAATAATACATTAGTATTTTTTAAATATATAAATATATTAATTAATATTATTAAAAAACATAGTATTTTAATTAAAAAAAAAAATTATCCATTTTTTAAATTAGCTTCTTTAAATAAAGAATTTTTTTATGGTGAAAAATATTTAGATTTTTTATCTAATATAAAATCTAAAGAAGATTTAATATTAAAATTAATTATAAATTTAAAAATAAAAATTATTAAATTTATTAATTTTATTTTATTAAATAATAAAATTAATATTTATAATATAATAAAAAATATTAAAATAAAAAAAATAAATAAATAAAAAAATGAAAAATATAAAAGATATAGCTAAAATATTAGTTAATTTAAATATAAAAGAAATTAATGAATTATCTAATATTTTAGAAAAAAAATATGAAATAAAAATAAATAATAATTTAAATTTAGAACAACAAAATAATATTTTAGTAGATAAAAAAGATAATAATAATAATAATAATTTAAATAAAGAAAAAAATATTACTTCATCTATAGTAGATATTTATTTAAAATCAGTTGGTACTGTTAAATTACCTGTTATAAAACTTTTAAAAAATATTACTGGATTAAGTTTAACTGAATCAAAAAAATTTATAGATAATATGCCTAGTTTAATTAAAAAATCATTAAAAATAGAAGAAGCTAAAAAAATACAAGAAGAATTTAAAAAAATAGATGCTGTTATAGAAATAAAATAAATTAATTTAAATGTTTAAAAAAACTATTAATTTAAATTATATTAATAATAATATAAAATATCCAGATTTTTTAAAAGAACAAATAAGATCTTTTAAAGAATTTTTAGATTTAAAAACTACAAATAAAAAAAAAAAATTATTATTTAAAGTATTAAATAATATTTTTCCTATTTATAATAAAAAAAAAAATTATATAATTAAATTTATTAATTATTATATAGATCCCCCCTAAATATTCTATTAAAGAATGTATTGATAATGGATTAACTTATAATGTTAATATTAAAATTAAATTAAAATTATATTATAATAATAATAAAAAAATAAAAAAAAAAAATCAAAAAGTTTTTTTATGTACTTGTCCATATATTACTCCTAATGGTACATTTATATTTAATGGTTCTGAAAGAGTAATTGTTTATCAATTATATAGATCACCTGGGTTATTTTTTAATAGTTTTTATCATTATAGTGGTATAAAATTATATTATTCAAAATTAATACCTAGTAAAGGTTCTTGGTTAGAATTTATAATAGATATTAATAATATAATATATGTTTATATTGACAAAAGAAAAAAGATTTTATTAACAATATTTTTAAAGGCTATAGGATATAGGTCTAATAAAAATATTATGAAAAATTTTAATTTATATAAAAAAATTAAAATTAAAAAAAAAAATATAAAACATATAATAGGTAAAAAAAATTTATTTAAAATAAAAATTAATAAAAAATTAGATTTTAAAAAAAATATTATTTTTAATAAAAAAAATATTAATTTTTTAAAAAAAAATAATATTAAATATGTTTATATTAAAAATAATAATAAAAAATATAATATATTAAAAAATACTTTTAAAAAAGATAAAATTAAAAATTATAAAGAATCTATTTTTTATTTTTATAAAAAATATAAAAAAATTTTACCTCCCAATATAAAAATAGCTAAAAAATTTATTAAAAAATTATTTTTTTCAAAAAAAAAATATTCTTTAGGTAGAATAGGTAGATATAAATTAAATAAAATATTAAAATTAAAATTACCTTATAATTTAATGGTAATAACTAAAAAAGATATTATTTATATAATAAAATATTTAATAAATTTAATTAAAAATAAAAAAAAAATTTCTAATGAAATAGATAGTTTATCAAATAAAAAAGTTAAAACAATAAGTGAATTATTATTTAATTTATTTAATATAGGAATATTAAGAATATCAAAAAAAATAAAAAAAAAATTTACTTTAAAAAAAAAAAAATATTCACCAATTGATTTAATAAATACTAAAATATTAACTTCAATAATTAATACTTTTTTTGGTACTAATCAATTATCTCAATTTATGGATAAAACTAATCCATTATCTGAAATTACTCATAAAAGAAGATTAACTTTATTAGGTCCAGGAGGATTAACTAGAGAAAGAGCTAGTTTTGAAGCTAGAGATGTAAATTATTCTTATTATGGAAGATTATGCCCTATAGAAACTCCAGAAGGACCTAATATAGGATTAATATCATCATTATGTTTATTTGCTAAAATAAATGATATAGGTTTTTTAGAAACTCCTTATTATAAAATAATCAATTATAATAAAAAAAATTATAAAAAAAAATATTTAATATCTGATAAAGAATATAATAAAAAAATAGCTTCATTTAATTTTTTTTTAAAAAAAAAAAAAAAAATTATTGTAAGATACAATAATGATTTTATTTTAATTAAAAAAAAAAAAATAAATTATATTGATTATTCTAATAATCAAATATTATCTATTTCAGCTTCATTAATACCTTTTTTAGAACATGATGATGCTAATAGAGCATTAATGGGTTCTAATATGATGAGACAAGCTGTACCTTTATTAAAATTAGAAGTTCCAATAGTAGGTACTGGATTAGAAAAAAAAATTGTTAATTATTCTAGAAATATAATAAAAGCTAAAGAAAATGGTATTATTAAATATGTAGATTCTAATAAAATTATTATTAAATATAATTTTTCTAAAAAAAAAAAATATATTAATTTTTATAAAAAATATTATACTTATTATTTAAGTAAATTTAAAAGAACTAATCAAAATACTTGTTTAAATTTTAAACCTAAAGTTCATAAAAATCAAAAAATTAAAAAAAATCAAATTTTATCTGAAGGTTTTGCTATTAAAAATGGTAAATTAGCATTAGGTAAAAATTTATTAGTAGCTTTTATGTCTTGGAAAGGTTATAATTTTGAAGATGCTATTTTAATTTCAAATAGAATTTTAAGAGATGATTATTTTACTTCTATTCATATAGAAGAATATTCATTAGAAATAAGAAATAATAAATTAGGTAAAGAAGAATTTACTAATGATATACCTAATATTAATAAAAATGATATTAAAAATATAAATGAAAATGGGTTAATTAAAATAGGTACTAAAATAAAACCTGGAGATATTTTAATAGGTAAAATAGTACCTAAAGATAATATTATAATAAAACCAGAAGAAAAATTATTAAAATCAATATTTGGTAATAAATATAATAATGTTAAAGATTCATCTTTAAGGGCCCATTCATCTTTATATGGTACTGTTATAAATACTGAAATAATTAAAAAAAAAAAAAAAATAAAAAAATTAGATTTAAAAATTAAAATTAAAAAAAAAAAATTATATAAAATATTTTTTAAAAAAATTTTTTTAATTTTAAAATATTATAATATTAATTTTAATAATTTAAAAACTAAATCTTTAAGTTTTTTTTTTAAAAAAAAAAAAAAAGATTTTTTTAATTTTTTAAAAATAAAAAATAAAAAAATATTAAAATTAATTAATAAATTAATTATTAATTTAAATTTAAAAAAAAAATATTTATTAAATAAATATAAAAGAAAAAAAATTAAAATATTAATAGGTAATGATTTATCTAATGATATAATTAAAATAGCTAAAATTTATATAGCTAAAAAGAGAAAAATAAAAGTAGGTGATAAAATGTCAGGTAGACATGGTAATAAAGGGGTTATATCAAAAATAATAAAAGATGAAGATATGCCTTTTTTAAAAGATGGTACTGTAATAGATATAATATTAAATCCATTAAGTGTACCTTCTAGAATGAATATTGGACAAGTATTAGAATCAATTTTAGGATTAATAGGATTAAAAATAAAAAAAAATTTTTATACACCTATTTTTAATGGTAAAAATATTAAAAATATATATAAATATTCTAAAAAAAATAATATTAAAAATTTTTCTAAAACTGTTTTATATGATGGTAAAACAGGAATAAAATTTGATAATAAAATAACTATAGGAGTTATATATATGTTTAAATTAGGTCATATGGTAGATGATAAAATGCATGCTAGATCTATAGGACCATATTCTTTAATTACTCAACAACCATTAGGTGGAAAATCACAATTCGGTGGTCAAAGATTTGGTGAAATGGAAGTATGGGCTTTAGAAGCTTTTGGTGCTTCTAATATATTAAGAGAATTATTAACTATAAAATCTGATGATATTAAAGGTAGATCTAAAACATATGAATCTATAGTAAAAGGTAAAAAAATACCTGAACCTGGTATTCCTGAATCTTTTAATGTTTTAACAAATGAATTAAAAGGGTTATGTTTAAATCTTAATTTAGAATAAAAAAAATTAATTTA